>JACOVJ010000011.1 GCA_016177385.1 Candidatus Niyogiibacteriota bacterium | reverse complement strand
TGTGGTGGGAAATGAGGTCTACGCGGCCATTCTTCGCGAAACGCGCGACGCGGTCAGCGCCGGCTCCTCGATCTCGGACGCGCTCGCGCGCTATGACGATGTTCCGCCGCTCGTATCCCAAATGATCAAGATCGGCGAGGAAACCGGTAAATTGATCCCGATCCTGGAAACGCTTGCCAAATTCTACAATCGCGAGGTCAACAATACGCTCCAGCGCATCGTCAGCTTGATCGAGCCGGTCCTTATCGTGTCGTTGGGTCTTGCCGTCGGCGTCATTGTGGCGTCGATTCTGGTCCCGATCTACAACCTGTCCATCGGGATTTAACGGGACTTATCCACAGAGGATGGCGGGAATGTGCGTATTTGCCGTATAATAGGGATATTGAAATTTGAGGTCGAAACTCACTCATTATTAAAGGTTCACATTAACTATGTTTTATAAAGAAAAAAGCCGGGGTTTCACTCTGATCGAGCTTCTCGTGGTCATCGCCATTATCGGCGTTCTGGCGTCGGTCGTGCTGGCATCGCTCAATACCGCCCGCAAGAAATCGCGCGATGCGCGCCGCATTGCGGATATCAAGCAATTGCAGTTGGCGGCCGAGCTGTACTTTGATTCGAATAGCTTTTATCCCGTCGCATTAGTTGATATGGTCACCGGTGGTCAGATTCCCGCGATCCCGAATGATCCGTTAAGTACTGCGACGACTCCGATACTTTATCCTTATTGTCAGCGTAGCAACACCTCATATCATCTTGGAGCCACGCTGGAGGAGACGACTAATCCCGCATTGCAAAGCGATGTGGACTCGGCGTCTGGTACCTGTCAGAATGGCACCGATTTTGATGGTACCGCTCCCGCCGTATACGACGTAACGCCTTAATCTAGGACACGCGTGACGATTTTTGTTTTTCTTCTCGGCCTTATTTTTGGAAGTTTTGCGAATGTCGTCGCATTGCGCGTAAACACCGGCGAGTCCCTGATTTTCGGGGGCTCGCGGTGTTTTTCGTGCTCACGGCGCCTGCGATGGTTTGAATTGGTGCCGCTCGTTTCCTATATCGCCCTTCGCGGCCGGTGTCGTTCCTGCAATGCCGCGATCTCGTTGCAGTATCCGCTGGTTGAACTTGCGAGCGGTTGTATCTTTTTACTTCTTTTTGTCTTTACCCCGAGGGGAGTCCTCGGGGTACTACCCCGAGGACTCCCCTCGGGGTTCCTTTTGCCGTTCGTGTTTTTCTGGCTGTTATTGATTCTTTCGGTCTACGATCTCCGGCATCAGATCCTGCCCGATGTGCTGGTGGGGGCTGCGGCCGCGGCCGCTATTTTAGTGGTAATGGCCGAAGGCATCCGCGATCCCAAGCTTATTCTTGTGCATGGCCTTGCGGGTGCAGGACTTTTTTTGTTCTTCGGGGCGCTCTGGTTTTTCTCGGGCGGCCGGTGGATGGGGTTGGGGGACGCGAAACTGTCTTTTGCCATCGGCCTTTTTCTGGGGCCGGTTCCCGCGCTCGTCGCCCTTTTTCTGTCGTTTTGGATGGGCGCCGTTGTCGGGATCGGCTGGGTGCTTACTCACCGCATCCGGACGCTGAAGATCCCGATCCCCTTTGGTCCTTTTTTGGCCTTAGGCGCCTTTGCTGCGTATCTTTGGTATCTGCCGCTTATCGAATGGTATCTGCGGCTGGTGGTATAACCCCGTAGAACAAAATGGCATCGTGAGTCGCGGCGTTGTGTAGAAACCCGAGCGACTTTAGCACGTTGTGCGTCATTATACTGTTCTGTGGCGGCGGATTCACAGCCGCAATGCCATTTTGTGCTAACGGGGTATAATGAAAGGATGAACCGGGGCTTTACGCTTCTTGAAATGACGGTGACCATCGGTGTGGCCGCCATGATATCGAGTTTGATTCTCGCGAATTTCCCGCAATTTTCCCGCCGGCTTGAATTGTCGCGAACGGCGCAAGCCGTTGCCCGATCTTTTCGGGAAGCCGAGACCGCGGCACTCGCCGTGCGAGAATTCAATGGCATGTTTCCTCCCTACGGCCTGCATTTTGAGAATGGGGCGGCTATCCGCGATTATGTTTTATTTGCGGATGTAAATAATACGGATGCGGATCCGGAGCCGGAAGGAAACGGGCTATATGATGAAGGAGAACTGGTTGAAACATTTGCGATCACCGGCGCGCCGGTGATCGCGGGCATATGCGTAGGAGTTCGTTCGGGCGGCTCAACATGCGACTCTAGCATGCTTGATATCGTATTTCGCCGGCCGAATCCCGACGTTGTTATTACGGCGGACGGCGACCCATCTTTTTTCAATGCCGAGATCACGATCAAGATCCCGACCGGCGAATGCCGCCGGGTTGTGATCTGGAAAACCGGCCAGTTATCCATTGAGCCGATCGAAATTCCATGTTCGCTCTAGAACGCAGAGGATTTTCTCTACTTGAGACCATTATCGCGATCGCGGTTCTAACGCTCGCGATGACCGCGGTGTTCACGTTGGTTTCGAGCGGCATCCGGTCCATATCGGCGTCGGCTGACGAATTGACCGCGTATTTTTTGGCGTCGGAAGGACTGGAATACATTCGGAATATTAGAGACGGGAATATCATCTCTGTTCCGCCCCATCCCGCGTTCGACGATGCGGTTTTCGGGCCTTGCATCACCAGTTCGGGATGTTTCGTGGATTCGCGGGCGGCGGGCGGCGCCGGCGTTATCGCATCGTGCGATCCGGCGCTCGGCTGTCCGCCGCTCCGGTTCAATCGCGAAGGCGGATTTTACAATCACGATGTCGTCGTGACAAGAACGAACGAGGATTCGATTTTTACGCGCCAGATCACAATGACGTGCATCAGTCCTACTATTCCATGCGAAGAATACCGGGTTCTTGCGACCATGACGTGGCGGCATTCGACGGCGCAGTACGACATCCGGTCATTTGCGCTCCGCGCGGATCTTTTTAATACGGCATTTTGATGACAACCCCGAAAACCGCCGGCTTTACTCTCCTTGAAATGATCGCCGCACTCGGCGTTTTCAGCGTCGTCATCATCATTTTTTCCTCCACATTTTTAAGTTTACTGAACGCCGAGCGCAAAGCGCAGATCGCGTCCACCATCCAAAATAATTTACGATTTGCTGTCGAAGTTATGATGAAGGAGATCCGGACAGGAACCGGCTATATCGTTCCGCTATCGCCCGACAATACATCCATCGCGTTTTTTAATGCCGACAATGAATCCATTGTGTACCGCGCGAGCGAACCGGTACCGGATCCGCGATGTCCGACGGGCGAGGGCCGCCGGATCGAACGGTCCGAAGACGGCGGCACGTCATTCTTGCCGCTGACGTCCGAGCAGATCTGCATCGAGCGTCTGGAATTTTTGTCCGGCGGCATCCAACCGCGCATACAGATCGTCGTCAACGCGGCCGCCATGATCCAAAATGTCGTCTCGGCGCTTACCGTTCAGACCCTTATTTCTCAGCGTAAAGTCGCGGTTCCTTAACCGTCCCATGCAAAAAGGATTCGCATTGTTGATGACGCTTCTCTATATCACGGCCGCATTATCCGTCGGCATCGGTGTGGCGTCGCTCGTGGGGGGCGAGATCGGGCTTTCGGGCACAGGCCGCGATTCGCAGTTCGCGTTTTATGCCGCGGATTTCGGCGCCGAATGTGCGCTGTATTGGGATCTCAAGCACGGTGTATTCATCGTGCCGACGCCGGAGAACGGCGCGCCGGACCAATTTTCGATCCGTTGCGGCGGCAATACGTTAACGGTACGCTACATCGGCTCGAATATATTCATCTTTTCTTCGCCCACCGGTATTTGCACCGACGCAACGTTCGAGCGGCTCGAGGGTGGCGCCGCGCGGATCACGTCGCGCGGATATAACATCTGCCAAGGGCAGGCGGGCCGCCGCGTGGAGCGGGGGCTCGAGGTGACTTATTGACGCATGTTTTCGCAACTTTCATTTTCTTATGATGGTGCTCCGCGCCGCGAAAATCATAGTCGTTTTGTGCGCGAAATCTTGACGCGGTTCCCGTTTCCTTCGCTCCCGCCCGTTTTCCGTACGGCAATTCTCGGAGGCGCGAAAGCTTGGTTCCTGCCGCAGGCAGGATTTCGCGCCGAGAGTATAGTGCCGGCGCGCGCCGCAGGAGCGCGCGAACGGCCGGTGCCGCTAGGAGAATGGGTGGGAGCGAAGTTTTCCGACCGCTAATTTCGCTTCAAAACTCTTTGATTTTCAGCGACGCTCCACAAATCAACGAAAATGAAAGTTGCTCAACATTTTTATGACCAAGGATGAAGCCGAAAAGCGTATCGCGAAACTCCGCGAGGTGATCGACCATCACCGGTATTTGTATCACGTGCTCGATAAACCCGAGATGTCGGACGCCGCGCTCGATTCGTTGAAGCACGAATTGAAGGCGCTGGAAGATCGCTATCCCGATCTGATCACGCCGGATTCGCCGACCCAGCGGGTCGGCGGTGGTGCGCTCAAGGAATTTAAAAAAATCGAGCACCGCACACCCATGCTCTCGCTCGAGGACGTTTTTTCGCCGGAGGAAGTCGAAGAATGGAGGGAGCGCATCGGGAAGGTCCGGAGCGCGGCCGCCGATGCCGAGCTTTTTGCGGAATTCAAATTCGACGGTCTTGCGATGAGTTTGGTGTATGAAGACGGAGTGTTGGAGCGCGCCTCAACCCGCGGCGACGGCACGATCGGCGAAGATGTGACGCAAAATATCAAAACCATCGAGGCGGTTCCGTTGCGACTGGATATCCACGGACACGTCCCTGCCGCGGCACGTAAAACGCTTGAAAAACGTATTAAAAAAGGGACGCTTGAGGTCCGCGGCGAGGTCATTATCACGAAAAAAGAATTTAACGCACAGAATCGCGCGCAAAAAAAATCCGGCAAACAAATATACGCGAATCCTAGGAATCTGGCGGCGGGATCGATCCGCCAACTCGATCCCGCAGTCACGCGGTCGCGCCGGCTCGATTTCCATGCGTATGCGTTGGCGGATGATGTCGGCCAAAAACGGCATTCCGAAGAACACGACATCGTGAAAGCGCTCGGCTTTAAAACCGACCCGCGCGAAAAGATCGTAAAAAGTACGGGCGAACTCATTCATTTTCGCGATTCCATCGCGGCGGAGCGTGAAAAGCTCGAATTCGAGGTGGACGGGATCGTCGCGACGGTCAATGACAACGCCGTGTTCCGGGGGCTCGGCATCATCGGAAAAGCGCCTCGGGGCGCGATCGCATTCAAGTTCGCGCCGCGCGAAGCCACGACCGTGGTGGAAGGCATCGCGGTGCAAGTCGGGCGGACGGGCGCCATCACGCCGGTGGCGAAATTGCGACCCGTCGAGATCGGGGGGGTCTCGATTAGCCGCGCGACGCTCCATAATGAGGACGAGATCCGGCGGCTCGATGTGCGCGTGGGCGATACGGTCATCGTGGGCCGCGCGGGCGACGTGATACCGGATATTAAAAGCGTGGTGCGCGAATTGCGGCCGCGGGGCGCGAAAGAATTCCGCATGCCGCGGCATTGTCCTGTGTGCAAAGCGGCGCTCGTTCCCGATGGGAAAATTCTGCGATGCAAAAATGCGAAATGCCCCGCGCGCCATCGGGAAACGCTCTACCATTTCGTATCGAAAGCCGCATTCGACATTGACGGTTTAGGTCCCAAGATCATAGACGCGCTGCTCGATAACGGATTGATTCAGGATGCGGCGGATATTTTTGACTTAAAAGAAGGCGATATCGCGCCGCTTGAGCGGTTCGGCGAAAAATCGGCAAGGAATCTGGTCGAGGCGATCCACGAGCGGCGCCTGATCGGACTTGCTAAATTTTTGCTGGGACTCGGGATTCTGCATGTGGGCGAAGAAACCGCGGGCGACTTAGCCGATCATTTTGGGTCGCTTGAAGCGGTTAAGCGCGCGTCGGTAGAAACGCTTGAAGCCGTTCCGAATATCGGCGGCATCGTCGCAAAAAGCATCCATGAGTGGTTCGGGGTTGCGCGCAATCAGGAATTTTTGAGGAAATTGCTCCGGCATGTTACGATTACGAATCCCGCGCGCAAGAAAAAAGGGAAGTTCACTGGGAAAACGTTCGTGCTGACCGGCGGACTCGAAACGATGTCGCGCGAGGAGGCGAAGGCGCGGATCCGCGAAGCCGGCGGCCGGACATCTGAATCCGTATCCAACACTACCGCGTATGTCGTGGCCGGCAGCGAACCGGGTTCAAAATACGAGAAAGCGAAGAAATTAGGCATCCCGGTCGTTGACGAGAAACAATTTTTAAAACTGTTATGATCACGAGTCCTCAAAATCTTTTTCAGGGTACGCGCGAACGTCCAGCGACGTTTGCGCTCCGTCCTCGGCGTTTTGTTTTTTGGCTGCTTCGCAAGTTTAGCCAAAAAACGCCATGCAAAACGCCTGCGGGGCCCCTGAAAAAAATTTTGGGACTCGCGCCGCTTTTATGATTACACTCGAAACCGTGAAAAAAATGGCCGAGCTCGCCCGCATCGAACTGGATGCCGAGGAAAGCCGGGCGCTCGCGAAGGATCTCGAGCAGATCCTGGATTATATCGCCGTGCTGAAAGAGGCGAACACCGAGGGCACCCGAGAATTTTCTGTATCGGCAGTGAATGAATTCCGGCGCGATGACGCGCATCCATTCGACGGTGCTCCGGCGCTTGCGGCGGCTTTTCCGCATGCCGAGCACGGATTTGCATCGGTTAAAAAAGTCATTGAAAAATGAGTGCACGAGAATTGGTCGCAAAATACGAGGTAGTCGTGAAAGAAAAAAATCGCGCACTGAATGCCTATGTCGAATTTTTTCCGGATGCATTCGAGGAGGCATTAAAAAGCGACGAGCGCGTATCGGCTGGCGATGCGCCGAGAGCGCTCGAAGGCATGCCCATCGCGGTCAAGGACAATATTCTGATCCGCGGCAAAAAATGCGCGGCCGCATCCAAAATTCTTGAGAATTATACGGCGTCCTATGATGCGACGGTCATTCGGCGCTTGCGGGACGCGGGCGCCGTTATCCTCGGCCGGACGAACATGGACGAATTCGCCATGGGGTCTTCCACTGAGCAATCGGTGTATGGTCCCACAAAAAATCCGCATGATCCGGCGCGCGTTGCCGGCGGTTCATCGGGCGGCTCGGCGGTCGCGGTCGCGGCAAATATGGCATGGGGGGCGCTCGGCTCCGAAACCGGCGGTTCGATCCGTCAGCCCGCCGGGTTTTGCGGCATTGTCGGATTGAAACCGACCTACGGCGCGGTTTCGCGAAATGGGTTGATAGCGATGGCGTCCTCGCTCGATCAGATCG
>JACOVJ010000084.1 GCA_016177385.1 Candidatus Niyogiibacteriota bacterium | reverse complement strand
GTTTATCGGTGGTCATGGTTTGAAAAAATTACGGATAAACGCGGACACTTCCTCATAATTCACGCGGGTCGGACCTACCAATAAAACTTCGTGCCGAGCACTACCACTACCATCGGATATATAAAAAACACTGCAATCTTCCGCCTCGCGCACAGGATTTTCCTGTCCGATGAATACCCGCTCTCCGGTATCGCGATACGCGCCGAAAACCTCCTCCGCGTGGTCCACCAAATGCGCGATGCGTTGTACGGCGGCCTGCTCGCGGAACTCCGGCTGGGACAATAAATGCGAAAGGCCATACGCATCCGTATCGTCGTCCTCCATCGCGATCGCGAGCATCCCCAATGCGTCCGCAAGTTCGCGAATCCCTTCGCAATCTCTTTTGAGGATCGCTGTCTGGCGCTGGTGCGCCAGCGCTCCCACTCGCGCCGAGGCGCTCTGTGAGACCCTCAAAAAAGATTGCTGCGGGATTATATAATCCACAAAATACCGGTACGCTTGATCCGTCGGGATGCGCCCTGCAGACGTGTACGGCTGGTCCAAAAATCCATCTTCATCGAGCTCCGCCAAGATATTGCGGACGGTCGCCGGACTCTCTTTCAAACGAAGCCCCCTGCGGACATCGGAGGATGCCACCGGCTCCGCGCGCCGGACGTAGAGTCGGACGATATAATCGAGGATTCTCTCCTCCCGCGGTTCAAGCGCCTGTACCATCATATACCCCCATTATAAAAATTAGCACTCTCGTGTCAAGAGTGCTAATTATAGCTTGACAAAAATCTATAAACCATCATACTGCGGGTGGTTTTGACAACCCTTTCTCCAAAGGAGAAACTCCATGAAAAACTGTCTTTCGTTCTTTTTCATAGCGGTGTTCATCCTCTCCATGAGTTCCGTGTTCGTTCTATCGGGAGTCGGCCTCCTGGGCATTTTTCAGTGCAATGATTATCGGTATCGTTACAATTTGTCCACCACCGATGCCACCTTCAGACAATGCATGAGCCGGGATTTTTTTCAAACCCTCGAAGCTTTGCATTTGCGCTAACACCAAACCCGCCCCCAAACAATGAGGGCGGGTTTTCTTTTTCCGTATTACCGTTTTGCCCCTCGGGGATACTCGGGACCTGCGAGGATTACCTCTTGGCCCATTGCGGAGCTTTGCGGGCCTTTTTCAGGCCGAACTTGCGGCGCTCTTTGGCGCGCGGATCGCGTTTCAAAAAGCCGAGCCGTTTCAACGTTTTGCGCAATTCCGGCTCGTGGCGCACGAGTGCTCGCGAAATAGCATGCCGCACCGCTTCCGCTTGTGAATGAATTCCGCCGCCTTCGACAAGAACGGAAACCGAAAACTTATCGGTGAGTTTTAACGCCTTGAACGGTGCTTCCACATGCAGGCGCAGTTCTTCGGTCGGAAAATACTCTTTGTAATCCTTGCCGTTCACCGTAATGCTTTTGCCGCTCGCGATACGTGCCGACGCGCGCGATGTTTTGCGTCGTCCGACGGCCTTTACATATCCCTCTTTGATGGAACGCACCAAAACCGGCGTCTCGCCTCCTGCCGCCGGCTCGATGACCGGTGTTGGCTCAAGAACCGCGACCGGAGCGAGTGCGGCTTCCTCTTTTTTCACTTCTTTTACTTTGGTTTTGCGGACCGGCATAGTTAAAAATTGATCTGTTACGCAAACGTTAAATGCTTTATAAAGATCCGGCGCAGCTTGTTTTTCGGAAGCATGCCCCATACGGCGCGCCGCAAGACCTCGCGAGGATCCTTCGCAAATACGTCGCCCAAGCGCTCTTTCCGGAGCCCTCCCGGATAACCCGTGTAGCGCGTATATATTTTTCCGGCGCGCTTACGCAGGGTGACTTTCATTTTGTCCGCATTTTTCACCTCGACCGTAACAGCGCGGGCAATGTGGCGCAGGAATGTGGCGCGGTCCTTGCCGCGCAGTTTTACCGCGATCGCGCTCGCCGCCCGTCCCACCGCAAGGCCCGCGACATCCACCGAAACTTTTTCGTTCGATTTTACAATGTGTTCGGGCATGGTATTCACTCAACGAATTCAAGCGCGGCCATGGTCGCACGATCGTGCGAGCGCGCGCGGATCTTTGTAATGCGCGTATAGCCGCCCGGACGCGTCGCGTATTTGGGTGCCAATTCAAAGAGTTTTTTCGTCTCCTCGGGCCCGAGGATGCGTAGAGCGCTCCGCCGCGCCGCCAGCGTCCCTTTGCGCGCGGTCGTGAGCAGACGCTCCGTCAGGCGCTGGGTCTCTTTGGCGCGCGGCAGGGTCGTCTCGATGCGGCCATGCAAAACGAAACTACGCACGAGGCCATTCAAAAAGGCCTTGCGCTCATTCTTTTCCAGACCGAATTTCCGACCTTGTTTTTTGTGCCGCATGATGGTGAATTAGTCCTTCAGAGAAAGCCCGAGTTTACCAAGCGCCTCTTTTATCTCGTCCACGGCTTTCTCGCCAATGCCTTCGATCTCTTTTAAGTCCTCGCCCGACCGGCGGATAAGCCCCCCGACCGTACGGATCGAGGCCTCGGACAGGGCATTCGCAACTCGCGAGGGAATATCAAGCTCTTCCACGCGGATCTTATTCTTGTCTTCCGCGTCCGCGCCGCCGGGCTCGCTTTTCTCCTCTGCGGCTTCGGGTACTGCGGGAGCGGCCTCTACTTCGGGTTCCTGAAACCCGACAATGGCTTTCAGCTGGTCGATCATGATGCGGATCGCCCCATCGAGCGCCTCGCGCGGCGTGATCGTATCATCGGTCTGAATGGTCAAGCGCAGGCGATTGAAGTCCGTGCGATCGCCGATACGCATATCCTCCACTTCATAATTGACGCGCCGGACCGGCGTGAAAAAAGCATCGAGAATGATCTCGCCGATGGCGGCCTTTTCGCGCGAGAGCGCGGCGCGCGGAACATATCCCAGACCGCGCTCGACCGTAAAATCAATGTTCAATACCGCGTCTTTTTCGGTCAGCGTCGCGATGACCTGATCGGGATTCCCGACCTCGACCTGTCCCGGCACATGCAGGTCTTTTGCTTTGAACACTTTTGCGCCTTTGGCTTTAAGCGACACGGTCTGCGGAACGTCGCCCGTCATACGAAAACGCAATTTTTTGACATTCAAAAGAATGGCAATGACATCTTCCTTCACGCCGGACAAGGTCGAGAATTCGTGTGAGACGCCTTCGATCCGCACGCGCGTCACCGCGGCGCCCGGAAGCGACGACAACAGGACCCGGCGCAAACTATTGCCGAGCGTCGGTCCGTACCCCGGATACAGTCCGTCAATTTCGTACACGCCCTTGTCGCCCTCTTCAAGGACGATGCGCGGACGCGATGGCAGAACGATTTTTATTTCCATAGATTAAAATGTATTAGCGGGAATAAAACTCAACGACAACGCCGGCATTCACGCCCACCTCCACGTCCGTTACCGCGGGCTTGGACGCGATCACGCCCTCCCTTTTTTCTTTATCGAGCGCGATCCAGGATGGCGCTTCGTATGCTTTCAGGCGCGCATCGAGTGACCCGAACACCGCGCGTCCCGCGCTTTGCGGACGGATCGCGATGCGATCACCCACCCGAACCCCGAACGACGGGATCGTCACTTTGCGGCCATTCACCACGATATGCCCGTGACCCACCAGTTGGCGGGCGCTCGCGCGCGTCGGGGCAAATCCCATACGGTACACGACATTGTCCAGCCGCCCCTCGAGCAATTGCATGATGCGGCGCGTATTTTCCACGCCCTTGGCGGCTGTCGCGGTTTTTACGATATTCTTGAACTGCCGCTCGCGCAAACCGTATAAAAATTTCATCTTTTGCTTTTCTTTCAACTGCACGGCAAATTCGGACGTGGACGGCCGGGACCGCTTCGAGCCCTTGCCATGAACGCCCGGCGCATACGGTTTTTTCCGAAATGCGCATTTTTCCCGGCCGCAAACCGAGAATCCTAACCGACGACATACTTTGCAGGATACGCGGACCATGCCAAATTTATACGAGCGTTAGCGAGTAAATAAATTTGAGCACCCGCCCGCTTATTTTGCGAAAGTGTTCCCACTGCGGCGCGCGAGCGAATAGCTCGGCCCTATTCGGGCCAGCGCCGCACCGCGCTATTCGACTTTTGTTGTTATGGATGTATAGCATATTTTCGGTTGCAAAATAAGTGGCGGGTAAAGGTTTGCCAACGAAATGTTCATCGCAACCGCTCGAACATTTCGGGCAATTCACTTTATACGCGGCGGGGCTTCCGCGCTTTGACCCCGCCATGCGGGATCGGGGTTACGTCGCGAATGGTGTCCAGCGCGATATCCGATGCCAGAAACGAACGGACCGCCGACTCCCGGCCCGCGCCAACGCCTTTCACATGAACATCCACGGCCTTCAATCCGATGAGCTTCGCTTTCTCCGCCAACACCTCCGCCACTTTCGATGCCGCATACGGCGTTCCTTTTCGTGCGCCCTTGAACCCCAGCGAGCCGGCCGATGCCGACGTCACCGCATTCCCTTTCGGATCCGTGAGCGTCAGGATCGTATTGTTATAGGTGGATTGAATATGCAAAACCCCCTTCTCCAATTTGATCTTGGGAAGGCGTGAGAGGGTCCGTGCGCGCATGTCCTGATTGACGCCGCCCGGTGCTTTTTTGATGATACGTTTTTTACCCATAGGATCAGGTCTTTTCGAGCTTACGCTTGCCCGACATCATGGTCCGGCGGACATTGCCTCGGCGCGTGCGGGAATTCGTTTTGGTCCGCTGCCCGCGCGCCGGCAACCCCTTGATGTGCCGGGTGCCGCGGTATGACTTGATCTCGCGCAATCGTTTGATGTTCGCGGTCACGCGACGGCGCAGTTCGCCCTCGATCGCATAATTTTTTTCGATCACTGCGCGGATGCGGTTCACTTCGTCGGAGGTGAGCTCGCTCGCGCGTTTTCCGAGGTCAACTTTTGCGTCGCGCAACAGGCGCCCCGCGAGCGTGCGCCCGATGCCGTAAATATAAGGAAGCGCAAATTCGATGCGCTTTTTATCCGGAATGTTGATGCCCGCGATTCGAACCATAAAAATTGATCGTTATCCCTGTCGCTGCTTATGCTTCGGATTCGTGCAGATGACGCACACGCGCCCCCGGCGGCGGATGATCTTGCATTTCTGGCAGATTTTTTTGACCGATGCTCGGACTTTCATATTATAAGCGCTGGATGATCCGCCCCCGCGAAGGATCGTAGGGATTCATCTCGATCTTGACCCGATCCCCCACCAGAACCGTGATCCGGAAATGGCGCATCTTACCGCCGAGATACGTTAAAACGGCTTGACCATCGTCAAGCTCGACTCGAAACATCGTATCCGGCAACGCCTCGATCACCGTTCCGATTTTCGTCTCCTTCGCTTCGTGCTTCGCAGCCATTAAATAACAAAACCCATTCTATCGCACAAGGGGCGGGGCGTCAAGGGTTCACGCTTTCCTCCACGATGATCTTATCCTCGGACCGCGAAAAGATCTTCCACCAGCTGGGCCGGTAGGAAACACGGACCTCCTCGATCTGGGGGTAGGACGCGAAAACCGCATTGCGGCCTGCCGCGCCCGCCGCAGACAGGAGCCCTTTTTTCAGTTCATCCATCGGCACGCCCCATACGAATCGCGCCGTGCCCGATACGGAAAGCGCCATGGTTTTTTTCGCATCGTCCATGGCCGTTCGGCGGACCGTGAGTTCCCCGAAATTGCGGATCTCGGATCCGGCGCCGCCGACCGCTTTCCCATACCGTTCCTTGAGCGCCCTCGTCACGTCCTGCTCGCGAACCGCGAGCGCCACCGCTTTTCCGGAGATCCGGATATCGAATGCGTCCCCGCGCTCCCCGACCGCGGGCTCAACCGACGCGACATCGATCGCGAAGGCGATCGCGCTCTCCGGAATGAGTAGCACAGGACCGGCGCGTTCGCGAACGCGCGCCGTCAGCGCATTTTTCAAATTTTGTTCGAGCGTCTGTTTTGCGGCCAGAACATCCTCGGCCCGCACAACCGCGGTCCGGCCGACAAATCCGCCCGTCATCGGGGTTTTGGATTTCGCGTAGAATTTTTCATACTTCGCGCTTCCCTTGAATCCGGGGATCGTGAAATCCGTGATGCCGATATTGTACGTGTCGCCCGACTGGTCCGCGGCCACTCCCGCCTCAATGAAGCTCGGCTCGATCTTGCCCTCGACGACCTTCGCTCCCGGGACCGTCACGGCCTCGGTCAGGCGGTACACTTTGCCGTCCGCTGTCTCGAATCGCGTCCGCCGGACCAGCGCCTGCGGATCCGCACTATAGGCGTTATAGATAAGAATGCGGCCCGTGGCGCGCACGGAAAGATCCTCCATGCCGCTCGATTTGGCGCGCATGCTCTCGGTATCCTCCGCACTCACCGTTTCGACCGCCAGACCGCCGGGACCTCCGGCCGTTAGCGCCATGTCAACCGCGGTCTCGGTGGCGCGCGGCGTGATGACCACCACGGTTTTTGAAAAGGTATTCAGTGCAAATCCTGCCGCAACCAAAAGCGCGACGCCGACGGCCAACGGTTTCCACAGAGAACCGAAAAACCGGCTGGCCGGCTTCCACGCCCGGGTCAGGTCGAGCGCATCTGGCGCCGGAGAACCGGCGCGCTCGGATTTTCGCGCCAAAAATTCGGCAGCCTGCGCCGCCAGCCGCTCGCTGGATTGGAAACCCGCGCGCGAAGATGCGGGGGCCGGATTGTTGCGCATCGGCCGGACCGGATCATTCGGCATGATATCGCGGATCGGAACTTTTTTTTCATTCGGCGGCTCCATACCCCGTATATCAACTTCCAGCGCCAAGCGCCCGTCCCTGACGCTGGTGCTGTAATAATCGTAAACCTAAAAATCTTCGACCTTGAGTTGTCTTTAAATACCGTTCGCGGCGCTTGGCGTCTGCTTCACTAAAACATCCCTCAAAATAAATTAATCGGACGGGCAATCGCGGTTTTGTGGCGAACACAAAACCTTTATGATGCTCTTCCACTCTTCGCTTTAAATCGGCCGTATAGCCAACATATCGCTTTTTGTCTTTTAAGCTTTCTAAAACATAAATATAGTGGAAGAGCATCCTGGAAGTTGTATTACGGAGCATAGCGTTTATATACCTTTTATTTTACCAATTCATTTAAAACTGTACAAAAGATCGACCAGAAGGTTCGTGAGTTCCGCATTCGAAAATACCGACGGGATGTGCGCAACCTGGCTCGCGAAATCCTTCGGCGCCAGCCGCCGCACGTTCAACGAACGGCCGAAGATCGTGAACGGACGGAATTCATCCGCGCTCACCGCCTCCGCGAATTCCGGAAGGATATTGCCCGGACCCGCCACTAGCGCGATTTCCGGGAGCAACCCTTTCGATGATACATGCTCCAATGCATCGCTCAAAAGCGTTTTCCACTCAGCAACCGCCTCGCCGACGATCTTTTTCACGCGGGATGCCTTACCGTCCTCAAGTGCCCCCGAACCGTAATTCTGCAGATAAACGATCGCCGCCTCCACATCGAGGGAAAGTGCCTCGGCTGTCCGTCGCGCCACAAAATTCAGACCCCGCGCATACGAAACGCTGTCGTAGAGGATCCCGTTTTTGATGACCGAAACCTCAGTGATCTCGCCGCCGACATCAATGACGACCCGCCCCTCATCAGCAATGCCGAGCGCCTCGGCGGCGCGGTAAAATGCCATCGGCGACGTCTGAATACCGGCAAGCCGGATACCGTTGTCGTCCAGAAGCGTTTCGATGTCCTCCCACGCCCTGCCGAATACGGCGGACAGATACAAAAAGGCCTCCAGTGTCCGCGCGCGCTTGCCGACGGGCGCGTCCGCCGGATATCCGTTAAGGATCGTCCGCATGCGCACGGGCTCCAATGCCGATACCTCATCGGCCGCCACATGAAATCGCTCGAGCGACGCTTCGCGGAATTGCTTTTCTTCGTCGGCCGCGAATGCGCTGAGAAGTTTTTCGGTGATCTCTACGGGCGCTTCGGACGTGTGCACGAATCGGCGCGCTTCGGAAAAATACCACGGCGATGAGAAGATCACGACCGCGGAGTGCGGCCGGGATCCACTTTTACGCAGATCGCCAACAACATCGCTTGTCATCGTGTGCAGTTTTTTCCACAGTTTTTTAAGATTCACCTCCGGCAAAACCAACGGACAGGAGCGCGCGACCCGCTCGATATCGATGATCCCACGCTCGTCCTTCGCGGCAACGGCCGCGTGCACGCCTGAACTGCCGATATTCAGAACCAAGCGCGGCCGCGATGGTAAAAATCTCGCCATTAAGGCACAACAACGGCGCGGATGCGCCGGACCCCCGACGCGACCGCCTCCTCTTTTTTAATCCGGAACTCGCCGATCTCCCCCGTGCGCGACACATGCGGCCCTCCGCAAAATTCGCGCGAAAAAAATACGTCGTCCGTTCCCACCGTATACACTTTCACGCGCTTGGGATATTTTTCGCGGAAAAAATAAAGCGCGCCCGATGCAACGGCGTCCTCATAATCCATTTCTTTCATTGTAACAGGATGGTCCGCACGGATGACATCGTTGACCTCATCCTCGACGCGCTTCAATTCTTCCGGCGTGAGTTTGCGCCCAAACGCGAAATCGAACCGTGTGCGCTCCGCGGTGATATCCGAGCCCATTTGCCGGACATCCGGACCCAAAATCTTGCGGAGCGCCGATTGCAACAAATGCGTTGCCGTGTGAAGACGGGTCACTTTTTTTACCTCTTCTTCGGTCGCGGCTTTCAGCTCGCCCGTATCGAGGATCAATCCGTGCCCGCCGAATTTTTTCTCCGCGCCCTCACGCGATTTATCCTGATGTTTTTTGAATTCGGCATCGAACGCCTCGCGCGTGAGGCCGTGGGCGCGCTCGCCCCCGACCTCGCGGATGACCTCGTACGGAAGTCCGTAGCTTTCATACAAATGAAAGGCCTCTTTTGCGCCGATCGTGCCGCCCTGCCGGTCGAGCTCCTTGATGCCCGCGGCAAGCGTCCGCGTGAACCGTTCGCGTTCCGCCCGATACGCGTCGAGGATCGCGTCGCGTTCGCGCTCCAGTTCCGGATAAAATCCCCCGTACTGCCGGATGACGGCCTTCAAAATATCGTCAAAAATACCGGCGGGTATTTCGTGCATATGCTCGAACGCCAATGCGCGGCGAAGAATGCGCCGCAAGACGTATCCCGCTTCTTTGTTGGACGGCCGTACCCCGTCGGCAAGCAAAAACGCGCTCGCGCGCAAATGATCCGCAATAATGCG
>JACOVJ010000077.1 GCA_016177385.1 Candidatus Niyogiibacteriota bacterium | reverse complement strand
TTTCTGCTGTATTGTGGCGGGCCGATCACCGGAGTTTCGTACGGAGAGAGCACGGATTGGCGGAACTATGTTGGACTGAAGCTTCCGTCGCACATCCGAGCGATGTCGCCCATGCGCGGCAAGCACTACCTTGCTAATGAAAAAGCGATCAAGGATTCCTACGAAGGAGACGGGCATCCATTGTCCACGCGCCGGGGTATCACCTGTCGCGACCGGATGGATGTCATGCGGTGCGACATGCTGCTCGCCAATTTTTTGGGCGCGAAAAAGGTTTCAATCGGAACCGTGATGGAAATCGCGTGGGCGGATGCGTGGCGTAAGCCGATCGTGGTCGTGATGGAAAAGGGCAATATCCACGAGCATGCCATCCTGAACCAGGTCGCCGGTTTCATCGTTTCGAATCTGGACGAAGCCATTGAATTGGCGGTGGCGGTTTTGTCACCGACGCTCGACTAGCCGATCCGTCAGCTGATGGAGCGGCTTTTTTATTTGACGCAAGCCGGCTTTTATGATATCCATTAAATGAATCGATTCTTTGATATTCAGCGGCTGTAGCGGCAAGATGCCGGATGCGAGCGGCGTTTTACCGCTATGGCTGCCAATGGTGGCGGTCTGGCGCAGTACAATCAACCCGTAACGAGGGAAAAAACTGCCATGAAAACGCAGAACACTCTCGATGGGCAAACCGCAAAACTCATCGCGCGGATCGGCGAAAATTTGCCGAAAGACCTTTCCGCCGGCGCGATGCAGGGTTGGATCAACAACCCAAAGGCGCTTCAGGGCGCACTTCGACAGGCGCTGCTTCCCCCGGATCTCGGCGAGAAGCCGGCAGAAGTTCAGCCGCCGGAATTCAAAATCTGGCGGACGATCAAGCTCGGCACGCATCTGAATGGTCGCGCACTCTATCGAGCGCTAAAACGCGGAGGGTATTCCGTCACTTCAGATGCGAAGACGCTGCTTAAGAATCCGAGTATTTTTCGCGTCACTTCTGTGGAAACCGAGATTTCTCTTGTTGCTCTCACGCGCAGAGAGCTCGGTCTTTCCAGCGATACGCGCGTCGATCCATCGGCGATCGGATCGCGAATAAAAGTGCTTGGGCTGGAGCCCTGCCCGGTGGAGGTTGGGCCGCAGTTGCGTCTGCAATCCCCAGATTGCACAGCGCAGATAAATGTTTTTTCGCAATTGATGTATGAAGGCCGAGTGAGCCGGCGGCGGGGTTATCTTTTTACTCTTAAAAACGATCAAGTATATCGGCGCGGTGCATGGCTGAACGAGAAATTCCTTGGCGCAAGGTCCACGGTCAGTTCGAATGATAACATCCTCTATCTACCCGCCGATCTGTATGAACTTTTTGTGTTCGTTAAGCGATCCTAATTTTTACAGCGATCCGCGCTCATTGGAGCGCGGATTTTTTTATAGTTTTCCATTTTTAATTTTCTCTCGGATCTCCTTCAACTTTGCATTAAAAAAATGGAGATTGTGGAAGGTGAGTAATTCAAGGGGAGTGATTTCGCGGGCGCGGAGAAGATGATGGATGTAGGAGCGCGTGTAGGTTTTGCAGACGACGCAGGCGCAGGTCGGATCCACGGGCTTTTTGTCTTTTTCGTACGAGCGCTTCATTAAGTCGAGCATGCCTTTGGCGGTATAAGCCATGCCGCGCCGCGCGTAGTGCGTGGGCGTGATGCAATCAAACGTATCCATTCCTGCGCGGACGGCGAGCTCGATGTCTTCGGGATAGCCGACGCCCAAGAGGTGGCGCGGTTTCTCGACCGGTAATTCGTCCGCCACCCATCCCAACATTCGGGACATTTGTTTTTTATCCGCCCCGAATTCGCCGCCGATGCCGAATCCGTCAAAGGGAAGCGCGCCGATGAATTTTGCGCTTTGAATCCGTAAATCCTTGAATTTACCGCCCTGCACGATGCCGAAGAGCGCCTGCTTTGGGTCGTGTTCGTCGAGAGAAATTTTTGCCCAGCGGTGGGTTTTGTCCATCGAGCGATTCATATACTCGCGCGTCGCTTGCGGCGGCGGGCATTCGTCGAATGCGAAAATGATATCCGCGCCGAGCGCTTTTTGGATTTTCATCGATTCCTTCGGCCCGATGAAGAGTTCCCTGCCGTCAATATGCGAGCGAAAGCGCACGCCGTCCTCGCCGATTTTTAAAAGTTTCGGTTGGTCTTCTTTTTTAACTTGGAAGCGAGGCTTCCAAGTCGCCGGATTCTTTTTTAATGTTTTTCCGG
>JACOVJ010000001.1 GCA_016177385.1 Candidatus Niyogiibacteriota bacterium | reverse complement strand
CGACCACGCCCCACCGATACCCCGATACCGGTGCGTAGGCGACGAGATTCGAGATATTTTCGATCTGGTTGTAAAAAATGCCGGTCCCGCTTTCGCCCTTCAAAAGACGTTCCACGGCGGACACGGAAGAAAAATCAACGATCTCGGTCTGAGTCGAGAACTTCGGATGCGCCAGCAATTGGCCGCGCTGGTCCGTGAAATACACGAACCCTCCGGGCCCGACCTCGATATCCCCCGCCCAATCCAAGAGCGTGGTCGTCACGACTTGCATGCCTGCAATGCCAAGCACTGTCCCTGTTTCGGATCGGATCGGTATGGAAACAACGATTCCCGTATAAAATGGCGCGGCGGCCGCTTTGAATACTTCGGAAACGTAGGGCTGCCACAAAACGCTCGCGCCCTTATACCAATCGCGAAATGCAAAATTCTTGCCGACAATATCGGACGGCACGGTCGTATCCCCATGAATGGTTCCGGCCGTGTCCGCCAACACGATGCGCTCGATATAAGGGAAATTCGCCGGGACGTCCTTCAGGATTTTTGCGGCTCCGGACCAATCGCCCTCTTCGATCAATTCACGGAACCGCACGCGCGTCGCGAGCGCCGTTCCGACATCAACCAACCGGTCCAGCCGCTCGCGCAGGAGTGTCGCTGTCAAAAACGCGATCGAGGCGCGGCGTTGAAGAGCGGCGTCCGTCAGGTCCGCGCGGACCTGAAAATAGCTGACCGCGCCCAAAATAAGGACCGGCGTCAATACAGCCAAAAATATCGTCCACGATTTAAGACGCGACTTCGATATTGCGCCCGACATACTTTTATTGTACTCCGTTAAAAATTTCGAGCCAAAGAAAAAACAAGAATCCCGCTTCGCCATTTGACGAAGCGGGACAGAAACTTACTGCGACGCAGCCGGGCGCGTGAGCGCGTCCGGCTCCTCGGAAACGGGCTCGATCTCGGCGATGTGCATCTCGATCGAGTACGTCTGGTCACCCATCACGAAGTCCACGATCACATGATTGAGCTTTCCGAAGCGAGCGACGGTACCTTGCATTCCTTCGGGAATGCGCCCCTGGCAATGCAGGAGTCTCGCGACGCGCGTCGCAACGGTCGAACCGACACGGATCTCTTGCGGCATAAAGCCTCCTCCTCTGAATGAGGCGCCCTTCTTGGTCGCTGGAAAAGAACAGCTTAATATTAGCATATCCAAATATTTCTGTCAAGTTCCTGTATCCGCGCGGCTCCCCTATCCTGAAACCGAGCGCTTTTTGAAAGGATACCGAATGTCGCCCACCGAGATCGTCCTTACCGGCGGACCGTGCGCCGGAAAATCCACCGGGCTCCTGTATGTGTCTGAAAAACTTCGTGACCACGGTTTTCGCGTATTCACGGCACCGGAAGCGGCAACGCTGACCGTCGGATGCGGCCTGCATGATCTGGGAACGATCGCGAAAAGCGATCCGGCCGCGTTTTACGAGGCTCAGCGCTCGATCCTCCGATTCCAGCGCGCGCTTCGCGCGCACCTCATCCGCATGGAGCGCATCTTCCCGAACGACCGCATCGTGATCCTGTACGACCGCGCGGAAATGGACGGCGCCGCCTATCTGCCGCGCGAGCAATTCGAAGCATTGGTCCACGAGGAAGGGTTGACCATTCCCGATATCCGCGACCATTATGCCGCCGCTTTCCATTTGCTGACCGCGGCCAACGGCGCCGAATCGTTCTACACGCTTGCGAATAACGCGGCGCGCCACGAGACGCCGGACGAAGCGCGCGAAAAAGACCGTCGCACGCTCGCGGCTTGGATCGGCACTCCGCACCTTCGCGTGGTGGACAATTCCACGGACTTCGAGCATAAACTCAGGCGGCTTCTACAAATGACTTCGCGCGCACTCGGCGTGCCGGTACCGCTCGAGATCGAACGCAAATTTCTCCTGCGCCGTCCGCCGGATTTTTCACGCCCAGAACTTCGCGATGCGCAGAAGATCGAGATCGAGCAGATCTATTTGCGCTCGCCGCCCGATCGGCAAACGCGCATCCGCCATCGAAAGCAACATGGCGGTTCCGTGTATTACAAAACCGTCAAAATCCAGAAAAGCGCGCGTGTGCGGCTCGAAACCGAGATCGAGTTGAGCGCATCCTTATACTTCCAGCTCGCCGCTTTGCGCGATCCCGAAACCGGCATCATCCGCAAATCGCGGTACTGCTTCACGCATTGCGACCAGTATTTCGAACTCGATGTATTCCATGATCTGCCGCTCTGTTTTCTCGAGATCGAGCTGACGGAAGAAAATGCTTTCCTCGCCCTTCCGCCGTTCCTTGATGTGGAACGCGAGCTGACGGACGAGCCCGCGTTTTCCAATTTCGAGCTCTCCAAACGCATTCCCCCGCCTTAGGCGGGGTTTTTTACGGGAAAAATGCGAATTTTATTCCGACCAGAACCAAAAATGCGGCCACGATGAATCGGAACCGTTCTTGGGGAATGTGCCGCAGAATTCGCTCGCCGATCCAGACGCCCGCAAAGGACGCGGGAATATAAAAAAGGAGATTTTCCGCGAGGGCCCGATCCATCGCCGCTCCGCTCCACACATAGGTCGCAAGCCGCGCCGTATCAATGAGAAATCCGGCCGCGGCTACCGTTGCAATGAATGCGGCCTTGGGAAGATCGAAAACCGAGAGGACCGCCGAACGCACGGCGCCGCCGATTCCGGATACGCCCGCCAAAAATCCGGAAAGGGCTCCGCCCGCGATCGCGGTTCCTGCGCGCTGCGGGATCTGGAATCGGGGCCTCCAAAAAAGAAAACCGCCATAGATGACAAGAACGGCGCCGATCGCGCGAACGACGACATCCATGGGGAACAAAAACGCCATGCGCGCACCCACGATCGCCGCAAGAATCCCTGGAATGCCGAATGCCGCGATCAATGTCCAACAGATCCCCGCGCGGAACAACCCCAGCCTCGCGAGATCATTGAACCAATGGATGATCCCGCCGAGCAAGAGCGTCTGCGGGAGCGGAAATATCAGCAAGAAAATCGGGACCACGATCGTGGCGGTGCCGAATCCGGCGATGGTGCCGATCGCGCT
>JACOVJ010000075.1 GCA_016177385.1 Candidatus Niyogiibacteriota bacterium | reverse complement strand
CCCGAGGGGAGTCCTAGGGGTGGATAACTTATAATAACTACTCCGCTCCGCGCGCGGGACTCCCTTCCGGAAGCGAGAACTGGATCCAATCGTTGATAAAGTCCTCAAATCTCTCGTTCTCATCAAAATACTGCGGAAACGCGCCTTTATTCAAAAGAATCCCTTCGGGCCGCGCGTCGCCTTTGTAGTCGGCATAGCTCGAGTAGGCGTACCGGTTCAAAAATTCCTGCGCCCGCTCCGTGTCCTCCACCCCCTTCTCCCGCCACTCCGGATACAAAAACTTCAGAGGATTCAAATGAATATACGAAAAAAGGTACTTTAAATAGTCGTCATCCGATGCGTGCACCGCCCGAAACGGCCCCTCGAACAATTTTCCCGTTCGCCCGTATCTTTTATTATAGTACATCGAATACGCGGTTAGGACCTTTCCCAAAAACTTGGTGATGGAATTCTCCGCCGTTTCCTGCAGCAATAAATGGAAATGATTGGGCATCAAACAGTAGGCGCCAACCGCAACCAGTTCCTTTCCCCGATCCACCTGCTTTAAATCATCAAATTTCCCCAAATTCCCCGAGGGGAGTCCTCGGGGAAACTGATCGCGGATATTGATGGGGGTCGTACCATTGCACAAGTACAGAAGCGCAAGAAAGCGAGCATAATCCCGCGGATGGTCGAAGATCATCCGCTTATCGTTCCCGCGGTTAAAAATGTGATAGAACTCTCCGATTGAAAACTCAAATTTCCGCTCCATCCCTCTTTCATATCACCTTCATCACCCCGAGGGGAGTCCTTTGGGTGGATAAACTGTGGATAACTTTTACCGTTTTGGCGAAGTTATCCACCCCGAGGACTCCCCTCGGGGGCTTGAGGGTTAGGGATTTAGAGGTTGAGATTGTCGAGAGCGATTTTTAGATCTTGGGAGGAGTCGGGGTTTGAAGCGATGCCGTCCTGCAAAATCTTGCGAGCTTTTACGGTATCCTGCAGTACGTCCACGTAAAACTCGTAGGTCTTGTAGTAGGTATAGGCGTTTTTCGGTTCAGCGGCGATACCCGCAAGCAAATATGATTCCGCCTTCGCATTGTCATGCAAATACCATCCATAAATATCGCCGAGGTTCAAAAATGCCGTAGAGATTTGGGGCCGCAAAATAGTCGCGAATTTCCATGCCTCGATCGCTCCCGCATAGTCCCCAACCTCTTTCCTCAAAAGACCCAATTGAAGCCATGCTTGAAGATAGTCGAAGTTATCCCTGATGAGTTCGACCGCCTCGCTGATTTTTTTGACCAACGCGGGATCCGCGTCTGTCGGGACCGCACGTGTAAGAGATGGCATTTTTGCTTTTAACGGGTCTTCTTTTGGAGCTTCTTTTTGGGTTTCTTTCTCGGTCGTAGTAGATGCCGGTTGTCCTTCAGTTTGAGTTTCTGATGGCTCCATTGAAGCGATCTCAGAGCCTTCTTTATTTAGATTCCTCCAGATAAGCCAGCCGCTCGCGCCAAGCGCGGCAACCATCAAAAGCACGGTCAGAAGCGCCCCGCGCTTCGATTGCGACTGCGAATTGTTCTCTATTTGCGGTTCCATATATCAGCCACTATAGCGAATCTTTTGTTGAAGTTCAATTGCAGAGAATCCCCAAAAGTTATCCCCAGATTATCCACCCCTAGGACTCCCCTCGGGGTCGGGGTGGTTGGGGGGAATAAATTTCAAAAGAAAAACCCTCCCTATTGGGAGGGTTTTTCCGTACTACTCGCTAAGCCACAAGGATGCTTATTGAGTTGTACTCGACTACTTAGTTCGCGCTCGAGAAGTACTCGGTTGGCATCGAGCTACCGGGTACCAGATAACCATTCGTCCAGTCGAGATCATTGAACGTATTCGAGCTCGTAGTTGATATCGGAGACCAGATAAAATTATTATTGGTATCCGTATCAGCATCTACTGCCTTGAACATGTTTCCGGACGCATCGCCCGATGTGATCGTGGCTGGATACGCGGCATCATTGTTCAATAGAGCACTGATCGAATCGTAAACTCCGGAAATTGCTTCTGTACGTGCAACCGTCGCCTTGAGCGCGAAGTATCGTGCGTGTCCATCGTTAGGAACAACATAGGTCGTCGTTGCATTACACGCGGTTGTTCCTCTATCCGGAACGATCGTGATCTTCAATTGGCTGTTGTTCGGGCCGGGCACGCCATTGACGTTTGTTACGCCAGAGCGACCAAGAACGCAATTGCCATAGTTGATCAAGCCATCAGACGTGAAACTCGAATCAATCGCGGCCTGAACCGGCCAGCCGGTGCTATCAACAGCAGTGGATCCTCCATCCGTATACACATAGAGTCCGTATGTGGATGTCGTTGCCGATATCGTTGACGAACCGATCGTAAAGCTCCATTTGTAGAGCGCAACATCACCGCCATTCGCCGTTACTTTGAAGCGATACAAATCTTTCAATGCTTGAGTTCCACTCTGCAGCACGCCACTATTCGGAACCCCAATTTTAGCCATTGTCGGATATGCTTTCATGATGCGGATACCTGTAACCGCTGTATCACTCGATGCGGGGCCGATATTGGTTCCGGATGAAACGCCAATGCCGTAGGTGCCGCCGTTATATGTCGTTGTCAACTCATTACCGCCGTCGTAATCCACTTTCAAGAAGTCACCGGACTTGGTAAGCGGACCGGAATTCGAAATCGTTGCGATGTTGCCCTTGATGATAAGAATCTTTGGACCATCGCGCGGGACAGTAAGTGGAATAGAATTCGGACTATTACATCCAACAGTCAAGTATGTTAGACAAATCTGACTGGATGTTGCAAGGGTTCCGGTCGGGAAGACCGCCTCGCCAACCTGCGTACTGCCATCCCACAACGTCACTTTGCGGCCCACAAGATCCTCCGGCGTGCTCGATGCGGTGCCACTCATTCGAAGGGCAACCTTTTGCAAGTTGACATCTTCATTCGCAGCTGAGAATCGGAGTTTATTGAGTGTGACGTTTGTCGCGCCTGCATTCACAATGCTGTAACCCGGAGCACTATCATCCTTCACAACCGAAAGCGTGCCGCCCGCCGCCACTGTCATTCTCTGACCCTCTGAATCCGTAAAGACTTCTTCGGTGGTTTGACCGCTCGTTAATCCTGTGGCGCCCGTGAAGTTCGAATCCTCGGCTCCATCAATACCCCAGTTATAGTACGCGCTGGTCGCTGCGGAACCGGAAACATTGCATTTCAAGGTCAATGTTTTGGATGAACCTTTTGCAAGAACAATACCGGAGCCGTCAAAAACGAAGCTTGTTGAAGAACTCTTAACCGTTGGGTTCTTAATGTTCGCCGCATTAATAACGACCGAACCGTCATACATCTTGCAATTCGTCAGATCCGTTGCCACGCCTCCCGCTGAGAAGTTGTATTCAACCGGCAAGCTGACCAATCGAAGATCCTCTCCCGAGCCCGTGGTATCCAAGATGTAATTCGCAAATGTGAATTGCGAAGCACCCTTGATAACCGTCTGCGCGATCGGAATGCTGTTCACCGAAACCGTGAACGCGCCGGTCTTTACTGTCATCTTGCTGAATGTCAGGGCCGAAGACGGACTCGGAACGATCGTCTTGCCCGTTACCTGACCGGTTACCGTTCCAAAGTTTGATGGGGTTGTAGACGCCTGAATCGTATCGTCAGCCGAAAGATCCGTCCCTATCTTGCCTTTCAAAACGTAACTTTTTACACCGATCGGGAAAGTAATCGTATCGGTGAAGATAAGTTCTCCCGCAGATACGCCTGTTGCGCCGCCTGTATTCGCTTCCGTATCGGTTCCGTCAACCGGACCCGCGACAACCGCGCCATTCTCGTCATAGAGCGAAACGCTCGTGAGCTTATCAACATCAAGCTGTTGTGCGCCTGCGCTGGTTTCAATTTGTACGTTGAATGCGAGTCGCGCAACCGTGATCGGCTCTCCTCGCGTATCCACCGTAAACGCGCCCAACGGCTGACCCGGCAAGTTCAATGCCACATTCTGCGCCGGAGCCAAGATGGAGTTCGTCGAAACCGTCATGGTTCCCGCCGAAACCTCTACTTGCGCGGCATCGTAGTACGGATCATCCGTATCATCGAAGTGCGGAACGTCTGCGCTTCCATCCGAACTAAACGGAGGCGTTATGCCGTATCCGTATGTTGATCCCGTAAACGCGACGTCGGTTCGTTTCTGAATGTCGAAGTCAATTGTTCTCGCTGAACCACCGATGATATCCCCTTTGATCGTGAATTCTCGCGAGAATCCTTTTGCCATCAAGACCCCTTTTCCGCCATTATCCGTAAATACCGTGGTGTAATACTTGCCGTCGGCGCTAACCGTCGCCATGTATTCGCTACCGTTCCCAAGAACTTTTATGTTCGCAAGGTCATCCTTGGATGCGGAGCCCGACTGGTACCACCGGATATATTTAATGTATACATCCTCTGCGCTTCCCGACGTGAATTTAACAGATGAGAATGTATAGTCTTTCGTTCCCACTTCTTTGGTCTGGGAAGAGCCCGGATCCAACGCACCGCGCGCTACCGTGCTGATCGTACCGATCGTAAGCGTTTCGTTGACCGTATGACCCGCGCCCGTGATCGGGAATGAACCGACAACCGGAGCGTTGGCCGCTACCGCCACCACTGAAAGGTAGGCGATCTGGCCGCCGTAACCGCTGCCGGATGTTTTTGCATTACCCGCGATCGTCAATGTTCGGGTCTGACCCGCGTTCACGACAAGGTCTTCGGTCAAAATCACTTGGTGCAAAGAATTCAGTGTTTTTACAAGGCCAACCTGTGTTCCATTTTCATCCAAGAGAAGGACGCCGCTGAATGCCGCGTCTGCCGCAAGGCCCGTTCGTTCCACCGTAATGGTATCTATCGTTACGGCGCCGTTTGCCGGAGCCGTCAGGCGCAATACCGTGAACGGCACACGCGCCGATTTATCCGGGAACAAACTGGATGCCGGCTGGGTTCCCGCAGTGACCGTCAGGCCGCTGCCGACCGGACCTGTTTGCGTGGTTCCACCCGTGGTTCCACCGGTCGTTCCTCCCGCAACTGAATTATATTTCGCCTGTGAAATCGGGCCGAAATATCCGACTGCCGGAGAAACTGCGTTTGCCGCTTGCCATTTTGCGACTGCCGCGCGAGTGATTGGACCAAAGTAGGTCGTTTCACTTCCCGGAGAACCAGCGCCGCTTGAGGCAAGTTGGTATCCCGCGCCATTAAGGTATTTCTGCAAACACTGTACATCGCTTCCTGTCGAACCCACCGTAAGGCTTCGCGTGAATCCGCATGCGCCCGCAGTCGTCGTTCCCCCCTGCAATGCTGACAGCTGGCTTTGGAGTTGCGAGATCTGTGCGAGCAGGGCCTGAATCTGCACTTGCAGATCTGCAGCCGACTGCGCTCCGGCAATTGCCGGCGCCAGATACGCCGCACCAGCCAACCACAATGCGGTGGTGACGGAGAGAGCGATGGAAGCAACTTTATGCTTTTTCGCTTCTTTCGTGAACTGACTCATAAATTTTCTTAATTAACTCTGCAGAGTTCGCTTAAACTTCGACAAGTTAAGTCCTCTGCATTAAATAAACAATCTTATAAACAATTTCCTGGAGATGAAATCGAATTCCGAATCGCTTCGCCGAAACGGCGAGCGATCATCGACCGTTCGATCCCATCATTAATAACAATGAAGAATTGAGAAACGGATGCTGTATTTAATTATCAACGTGCTCGTTTTTTCTGTATTTCAGAAATACAGGAAAGAAGCCGCGCTTCGGCTCTTTTATATTACGCTCTGCTCCAAAACAGTCGTGCATTCGCACCGACAATCCGCATTACTTTTCTATTATACGGATGCCCACAAATGGATGCAATGTTCTCCCTGTGTGGATAACTTACTACCCATTTGAAAGCAATTTTCAGAGTATCGTTTTTTGCCAAAGTGGTCAATAAAAACCCCCAACAAGGGGATAAATCCAAAAAAATGTCAATTCCCGGCACCTGAAGCCGCCTTGTACCGCCGCCAGCGCTTATCGCCCTCCTTTAGCAATAATCCCGCATTCGCCATTCCGATGAGGTCGCGCTGGATGGTTTTGCCGCTGGTCTGCCCCTCGAATGCCGACATCAGGTCCCCAACGCTCACCCAGTCTTTCCCCCTTATAAATGAAAGGATCTTTTCACGCCGTTCTTTGCCGGCCAACGCGCCCGGTCGCGAATTCACAGCCGCGATCCTTTTTGGTTTTTCAGAACCACTTTTAGGACGACCGATTTGCAATGGACGTTTGGCTCCATCAGACAGATCGACCGAATCGGTCAGAAGATCATCCTTCCGACCGACCAGAAAGTCCATTATCACGGAATACTCCCTTTTTAAGACATTGAAATTTGTCTCGGACACAAATGAATTGGACGCCGCGAGTTCCAATACACGTAAAGACCGATAGATGGTCTCGCGAATTGAATCCAGCTCCCGAACACGCTCTATAGGAGAAATTGCCTGGATTCTCAGGATCGAATTGAGGATCTCGAGCGCGTCTTTGCGCAGTGTCCACTTGAGCGGTTCCGTGTCCTTGAAAAAATCCGTTACCCGATACAGGGCTTCGGTTATTTTTTGAGCGCGATCCGAAAGCTGGTCATTGGGTCCTTGAGAATCGGCCATTAGGCCAACCGTACCGCGCTTTCTTTAATCGGACAACTTGACTATTTGCCTATCACGCTTTTTATTTCAATTCGAATCGAACGTTGCGGAACGTTTATAGATCCTGAACACTTCCTCACCTCTCGGATTCCGGATGCTCTCGTATGGCAAATCCCGGATAAGCGCCTGAAATTCGGGCGTCGGGACGATCGCCGTATGAAAAACAAAATACTGCGTCTTGAACCCCACGCGGTCGTAATAATCGGGTCCGTTCTCGCGCAAATATTGAACGTACGTATCGAGCGTGATGACCGGCCAGCCATGGTACATATGCAGACGATCCAACACCCAAAGTTTTGCGCCCCGATCGAAATTGCCGTATGTCACAATGAGTGCGGGATACGGCCGCGCCGCCCGTTCGCGCGCTTTTTGCAAAAACCGGTTCTGCATCGCGTCCAAAAACGTATATTTCACATCGAACGTAAGCGCGGGCATTTTCCCATTCAGCTCTTTTTTGAAATATGCGCCGAGCGCATTGTATCCCCAGTTGTAATTTTCGTAACGCACTTTTGACGACAGCCAGGGCGCGGGACCGGCCGGATAATAGGCGATGAGATTATTGACCGTATAGAAAAGCTCGAATCCGACGAGGAGCGCGGCGAACGCAAAACCCATGCGCCGCCGCTCAGCAAAAAATGGCACGCACGCATCAATTCCCAGCGCCACAATAAGCGCCAAAAGCGGCGCGAGCATGGTCAAAAAGCGATAGGACGGGCCAATCTTTGCAAGAAGCGCCAACAGCCATACGATACTGATCAAAAGCACAGCATGACGCCGAAACAACTCCCCGAGGACTCCCTTTTGGGACTCCCAAAGGGGAGTCCTCGGGGAAATCCTTACATTCCGCAAAACACGCGACAGGAAACCCGCAAGCGAAGCGACAATAAGCGCCAAAAAAATCCATGAATTCGTGGCGATCATACGCGGGATGAA
This sequence comes from Candidatus Niyogiibacteriota bacterium, assembly GCA_016177385.1. GTDB lineage: Bacteria > Patescibacteriota > Minisyncoccia > HO2-45-28 > HO2-45-28 > JACOYI01. The sequence continues at coordinate 16,625 of JACOVJ010000075.1, read as the reverse complement.
ATTCGCGATGCGTTCTCCGAGCGTCCCGATCTCTTTGCCCGGCGCCACTTTCCATACATCCGGATTCTGGCCAACGATATAAGAAAGCTGAAAATCAAAATGGCCGGTCGCGCGGTAGAGCATCGCATTGTAGATGATCACCGGACTTGCGAGCGAGAGCGCGAGTACTATACCAAGCCATACGTTCTTTTTCCGGAAATAATCGCGCCGAAAGAGCAAAAGATATGTAAAGAGGATCGGCGCAAGGATTAGAACGTTATACTTCGCAAGAAATCCTAAGCCGAGCGCCGCTCCAACACCGAGCCAATACCGATCGTCCTGAAGCGCGCGCGTGAAAAAATATAACCCCAAAAACAGGAAAAAAATGACGTACGATTCCTGCATGCCGAGACGCGAAATGTAATTGTGATTCAGGGTGACGGCAAGAATGAGCGCAGTGAGCAGGCCGACCCGCTCCGAGTAAAGCCGCCGGCCCAAACAACACAAAAGATACACGGATGCGACCCCGAAAAGCGCCGACGGAAACCGCAGGGCAAAATTGTTTTCGCCGAACAGACCGATGGAAAAATGCTGGATCCAGAACACGAGCGGCGGATGGTCGTGGAACGACCAATGCGCCCACCACGGAATGCCGGCTTGCCCGCCTAAATTTTCCATTGAGGAATTTTGGCGGGGATCGAACCATTCCCACGGCGTGGTCTGATCCGTCGCCTCGTCGAAATCCATCGGGCCGATGGCGCGAAATCCGTAAAAAACCTCGTCGTTCATCGTATCCCCGCGCGCAATCCAGCTGACGCGCAACACGGCCGCAAGCACCAGAATCGCGATAAGCGCATACGGGATCGGTTTTTTCATCATTTACTATTACTATAAACGCATGCGCGCGTCATCGTCTAAAATCATCCTCGCGGTTGGTATCGGCGCTTACTTCCTCGTTTTCGGGACGCTCACGGCGCTCCGCCACGCCCATTTTCAAACGCAGGCATGGGATATGGGCATTTTCGAGCAAACGCTCTGGAATACCATTCACGGCCGCGTAATGCAAAATACGATCGAGGAGATCCCGAACCACTTGGGCATCCATATGAGCCCATTCTTATTCTTACTTGTGCCGGGCTTCGCCTTATTTCCGAGTCCCTACTATTTATTAGTCATTCAAACGCTGGCGCTCTCGCTCGGCGCGATCCCTGCCTACCTGCTTGCACTCCGCATTCTCGCAATCCGGCGCTGGGCCCTGCGTCTTGCCGGCATTTATCTCCGGTATCCGCCGCTCCACTGGGTCAATTGGTTCGATTTCCATGAGATCGCATTTTTTGTACCGCTGGCGCTTGCCGGGATCTATTTTCTGGAAACAGAGCGCCGGGTATGGGCATGGATTTTCCTTATTCTTGCCGCCAGCACCAAAGAAGACGCGATTCTCACGGTCGCGGCCATCGGTATCTGGTTTTTATTCAAACCCGCCCCGACCCCGAGGGGAGTCCTCGGGGTGGATAACCTTAAGTTATCCACAGTTTATGCACACAGAGGACTCCCCTCGGGGTTTTTGGGGGTTAAAAAATGGGTGGCTGAAAGAAAACAGGGGGTGATTCTCGCGATCACGATGCTCGCCTATTTTTTCATTGCCACAAAACTCATCATGCCGGCCTTGGGTGGAGGGCTCTTGCGGCTCGACCGGTATGCCCAATTCGGACAAACCCCCGCTGAAATCATCTTGACCATCACCCACCGGCCCTTGCTTCTGATCCAGACCGTTTTCACGCCGGAAAAACTCGCCTATCTCTTCTGGCTTTTGGCGCCCTTTGCTTTTTTGCCGTTTGCTGCACCCCGCGCACTTATCCTTGTTCTTCCTGGACTTCTCGAAAACCTGCTGACAACGTTTCGATCGCAATTCTCGTCGCTTTACCAATATGACGCGATCCTAATACCCGGGCTTTTCGTTGCTGCGCTTTATGGGCTTTGCGCGATCCGAACTCGATGGCCGCGCTACGAGCGCGGTGCAATGACCGCCGTCGTAAGCGCCGCTATCCTTGTTTTTATCCTGCACTCCCCCGCAAGCCCGACATCTTTCCCTGTCCGGCTTTTTACTGCGGATCCGCTCGCCGATACCTATCGTGCCATGACGCGCGCCATTCCAAAAACCGCAAGCGTAGCCGCAAACACCAATCTGATCCCGCATATTGCGAATCGCGAGCGCGTGTACACCTTGGGCCGCGAACCGTCGCCGGCGGATATTGTCCTGCTCGACGGCGGCGATTATTTCGGATTTCCCGATCCCGAGAGCTTTCAGCGATATGCGGACGACTATGCGCTCTCCGGCCTCTATGCCGTCCAAATCATCAGCGAACGATATTTTGTGTTCACCCGCAAAAATTTTCTCCCTTAGCCCCGGAGCCGCAACAGCAACACTTTCCAAAAACTTTCGAGCATGATCCCCAGATTCATTTTTGAAATGCCATGTTTGCGTTCCGTGAACGTGATGGGAATCTCCGCAATGCGAAGGCCAGCTGTATGCGCGCGGTACACCGTTTCGATCTGAAAATTATAGCCGACAGAACTTAACCGTCCGCAATCGAGCGCTTCAAGCGCAGTCCGGCGATAACACTTGAACCCCGCTGTCAGGTCGCGGTACGGAACACCTAAAACCCGGCGCGCGTAATGATTCGCAAAAAAAGAAAGCGCTCTGCGCGACCGGTCCCAATTTTGAATACCGCCGCCCGCGATATAGCGCGAACCGATCACCACATCGTGTTCGCGCGCCGCATCCAGAAGCCGTGGGATAACGGCCGGATCATGCGACCAATCCGCATCCATTTGAACAACATGGTCGGGAACGCCCCAATCACGAACGCGCCCGGCAAGAATCGCTTGAAACGCCTCGGCATATGCCGTACCCAATCCGCGCTTTGCGGAGCGTTCAATTAAATGAATAGGATAAGACACCGCAAGCTCTCGAACGGCCTCCGCCGTACCATCCGGCGACGCGTCGTCCACAACAATGAGTTTCAAGTCGGGAATCCCGAGCCCGAAGAGCGCTTCAATAAGCGTCGGGATATTGCCGCGCTCATTATAGGTCGGGATGACGATAAAAACGGATGTCGGGTTTTTCATTGTTTGTCGGCCGCTTGCCTCAAAAACGGAATCCGCGCCGAGAACCGCCGCACCACCCACACGACGCCGATGGCGGTCGCAACGCCGATCACCATGCCGCCAAGGATATCGGACGGGTAGTGCACGCCCGCGGCGACCCGGCCCGCGTTCAAAATGATGCTTGCGATAAAAAATCCGATGCCGGCCTTTTTGTTATAGGCGTAGAGGGCCGCGGATGCCGCGAAAAAAAACGTCGAGTGTCCGGACGGAAATGACCACGCATTCTCGGCAAGGAACGGGTCGGTCCCGTACGCCAAAAAGGGGCGGGGACGATGATAGAAAAACCGGATAAGTTCGGTGACGCCGAGGCGCGCGACTGCGGCCGAAAGCCCGACGGCCAGAAGGCACTCCAACTTTTCCCGCCGCCCCGAACGCCACGCCAGCAAAAAAAGGAAAAAAAGAGCGACCAGAACGTATTGAAAATAAGCGGCAAAAAAGACCGCGAGAGCACGGGCGGCATCGGACGCCCCCGCCCAGCGATGGAGCAGAAAAAAAAGAGCGCGGTCGATCTGCATATGATGTTCACTCTAAATGGAAAACCGGCCGCGCTCAAGCGCCGCTGGTTTTCGCATAGAACCATGGGATGAAGGCAACCCGTGGTCGCCGTGCATTCCCCTTGTCCTTATCGTTTCGAGAAGTAGTTGTAAAACCACGCCCAGACGTACCCGACCAACCATCCGAATACGGCAAGCGCGATCAGCATCCCCACAAAATCCCCGAACGCGATGCTTTTGGGAACCAGACGTGCAATATCGGCTCCCATGAACTGCGCGTTGAACAGGAATTTAAATGCCTCCGGCATCGCCGTCCACAGCACATAGAAAACAATATATGCGGCTGCGGTAACAGCGGCTACCGAATTTGCGAGTGCGATTTTATTGAACATAAGAACAATGAAGAAACAAAGCGACCTTTAATCTCTGCATCATACCACACGGAACATTGTGGAATCCGCAAGGGGTGGGGATAAACCCCGCCTTACTTGTCAACTAAAGGAAAAGAAGCGGTTTTTGCCGCTTCCTCTCCAAGCTGGCTGCGGGGCCTGGACTCGAACCAGGAACTTCAGGTTCAGAGCCTGACGTGTTACCGATTGCACCACCCCGCAATATTTAATACTGACGAAATTGAAGCGTTTTGAGCGCCTGATAGACCTCCTCCTTTCTCGATAATTGTACGCGCGAATCGTCGCGATGCGGATGAAAGCCCAACCTTCGCATCAAACGAAACACGTTATTCAGCATTGAAGAATTCTTATTGCTGAACAGAAATTTATATGTGGCGGTCGGCTTATGGACACAAAAGCTTCCTTCTGCCTCATATAAACCGCGCAAGTATCGTATCATATAACTCTTTTTATTTAAAATCCAGCGTGGAATTTTAATGGTTTTCTTTCCTCGCGGACTAAACGGAATTTGCAATCTTTTTTGAATTTCTTTTTGATACACCCGAATTCTCACGCAGTTACTCCACGACGTTTTTGCAATGTATGGTCTTTTCCCGAAAATTTGCTCAAGTAAGCCGGAGTATCTTTTGATAAAACCGGCATTGTTTGCGTTTGAAAAAATCGTCAATTCCTCGGTCCGCGGAAATCCACTTAAGTGCCCGTCGCCCAAGATCACGCCGATTAATTCTGCGAGATCTCCATTTTTAACAAACTCTGGATAATCCGAAGGGATAATTCCCGCCGCTTTCATTTTGTTTCGCCACCCGGCAAAGTTATCAATTTTCCGTTTCTTCATCGTGTCGGAAATCTTTCGTACGGAAGAATGAGTTTCTTTTGTATAACCCTTGCTCCAATTGCTTGGCATAATTTCATTATGCCACAATCCGAATTGTTTTTCCTACCGTTAGATGACCCGGCAATGATTCAAAAATCACTATACCTCAAAAACGGCTGTTTTTAAAGCCGAGAATCCTCTGGGTTGCATCGGATCCTTTTATGATTTAAGATATCCCCGAATCGTTCTTGCGCATCAAGAAGGAGAAAATCGTGCGCGCCATTGCGAAGATCGACCAGGCGATCACGGGACACGAAGGAGAGATCCGCCGACTTCAAAAACAAAAACATGCCGCTCTCCGGCGGACGCTTATCACGTGCGAATATTGCAAAAAAGCGAGCCCGTTATCATCGTGGGGCTTCATCCAAGACCATTTCTATGTCGCTCCCTATTCGTGTACCGAGGGGGATTATTGGGGCGAAACCGATGTTGAGTGTTGTCACCTGATCTGCCCCAAGTGCTCCCAAGAAAATTACATTTACAATCATCCCCAACGGAAAAAGATCGTGCGCCTAACAAAACAAATCCCGTCATTCGAATGGGATCAACTCTTCCGCGAAGTTCGCGAGCGCCACGAACGACACTAGTTCCATCCCCCCGCTTTTTATGCGGGGATTTTTAGAACTCATTTCAAAACCTGCTTTCGAGCCGAGAGACGCGATTTTTACGGCGAGACGCGAGATGGAGGGCGAGGAATATCGAGATATTTTGAGCCCGAAGCGAAGCGTCGCAGCCAAAAATCGCGTCTCGGAGAGCCGGAATGAGGTTTTGAAATGAGTTCTATACTTTCAGATACCGCCGGATGGCGATCGTGGATGAGAGTACGCCCAAGAGAATGCCGCAGGAAAGCAGGATAAAAAAGATCTGGAAAAAATGCGCGAGATAATATTGAAAAAGATCCAATCCCCCGAAAAACGCCGCCGTCTGCGGACCGAGCCAGAGCGTCAACGGATAAAAAAGAACTGCCGTAATGAACGCCGCGAACACCCCATAGAGCGCCCCCGACACCACGAACGGCCCCCGCACATATCGGGATGATGCGCCCACGACTTTCATGACCGCGATCTCATCCCGCGCGGTGTAGATCGCGAGCCGGATCGTATTCAGCACCACCAACACCGCGATCGCTGAGAGCGCCACCGTGATCCCGAACCCGATGGCGCGCCCGGCCGAAAGGACCCGCGACAATCGCTCGATCACGACCTGATTTTGAAAATAATTGACCTTGTCGATGATCGCCTGATACACGCTCGATTCCAGAAATCGCGCGATCACTTCATATTGGTCCGGGTTTTGGGCGCGGATATTCAGGCTTGCCTGCAAAGGGTTATCGCCCAGTTCATCGAGCGATTGGGTGATGAGCGCATTCCCCGCATGGCGCGCCCGGAATTTCGCGAGCGCGTCCTCGCGCGACACGTAGGCCGTGGACCTCACTTGCGGCAATTGGGCAATGGCGGCATTCGCGGCTAGAATATCCTGTTCCGCCGCATCACTCCGGAAATATACGCTGATATCCACCTGCTCCTCGATCCGGGAGAGCGCCGAAGTCAGCAAGACATTCGAGAAAAGAAGCGAGCCGATGACGAAAACCGCAAGCGTCATCACGAGTGTCGCGGTCAGCGACACCCACCCGTTTCGCCAGAAACTCATGAACCCGCCGCGAACGATCCGCTGAATGGTGACTCCAGTTGTCATGCGTTTATTTAACCATATACCGCCCTTTTTTGTCGTCCCGCGCGACCTTCCCCGCTTCAACGGTGATCACCCGTTTTTCAAGGGCGTTCACGATGTCATGGTTATGCGTTGCCAGGATCACGGTCGTTCCCAGTTCGTTGATACTTTTGAGAAGTCCCACGATCTCGCGCGTGGAAATGGGGTCGAGATTGCCGGTCGGCTCGTCCGCCAACACCACATCCGGCCGGTTCACAATGGCCCGCGCGATCGCGACCCGCTGTTTTTCTCCGCCCGATAGTTCGTTGGGAAAGTGCCACGCTTTGTCCGCAAGCCCCACCAATTCCAACGCCTGCGGAACATCCACGGCAATATCGCTATCGGCGGCCTCGGCGGCTTCCATGGCGAACGCAACGTTCTCAAACGCGGTTTTCGACGGCAGGAGCCGGAAATCCTGGAACACGCACCCGATCCGGCGCCGGATCTGGATCACTTCACTAGGCGACGCATTATGGACATTGAACGATTCGAAATAGACCTCTCCGGAGGAGGGTTTTTCTTCGGCAAGCAATAATTTCAAAAGCGTGGTTTTTCCGGCGCCCGAACGCCCCACGATCGAAACGAATTCCTTGGGTTCGATCGCCAAACTCACACCGTCCAACGCAATCGAGGTCGGCGAATAAACCTTGGTGACTTTATCGAAATAGATCATTTATGTAAGTTCGAGCTCGGCGTCGATGAATGCGTCCAGTTTCCCCGCGAATACCGCGTCCACGTCCGATGTTTCAACGCCGGTCCGGTGGTCCTTTACCATTTTATAGGGATGCAAAACATACGAACGGATCTGGTGCCCCCACTCGGCGGTTCCCGAACCGCCCTCCACCGTAAATGTTTCCCCCTCTTTCGCGCGCTGGGCGCGACGCCGCTCGTAGAGTTTGGCGCGCAACAGTTCCATGGCTTTTTCGCGATTTTGCGCCTGCGACCTCTCCGAATCCACATGTACCTGGATCCCTGACGGTTTATGTGCGATGCGCACGGCGGTTTCGCGCTTGTTCACATTTTGTCCGCCCGGTCCCGAGGAGCGCGCAAAACTTACATCAATATCGTCCGGACGGATCTCGATCTCTTCGGAGCCGACGCGCGCGGGCGCTACCTCCACCAACGCGAACGATGTATGACGCAATTTTTTGGCCGAAAACGGCGACATGCGCACAAGGCGGTGAACGCCGGCCTCGCCCTTGAGATACCCATAGGCGAATGCGCCGTCCACCTCGAATGTCACATTTTTTGTACCGCCGGTTTCTGACCGATGATGGTGCAGGACATCCACCGCAAAATTCATCCGTCCGGCTGTGCGCTGATACATATCGAAAAGGATCCGCGTCCAATCCTCGGCATCGTCCCCGCCCGCACCTGCGTAGATCGAGATCACAGCGCTTTCGCGGTCGTATTTGCCCGAAAGGAACGCTTTTTTCTTTTCGCGCTCGAATGAACGTTCGAGTTGGGCCCGATCCGCCTCAAGCTCCCCCGGCGCCGTGCCGCTCTCGGTTTCCGTCAATTCTTCGAGCGTGCGCGCATCGTCCTCGAGCTTTTCCCAAACCGCGGTTTCTTCCTTGAGCGCATTAAGACGGGTCGAGATTTCGGCCGCATGCATACGGTCGTCCCAAAAACCGGGACGCGCCGTTTCCTTTTCCAATGTCAAAATTTCCTCGCGTTTTTTCGCAAGGTCAAAGACGGTCCGCCATGCGGCGGACGTTACGATATAACATACCGACCCGGTCTTTCTGCGTATCGGCCATGACGATATTTTATCATAAGCTGACCGGCAAACCAAATAGAAAGGGGGCGCATGAGGCGCCCCCTCTGTTACCGATCGGATTTTGGCACCGCGCGGATGAAGTCGTAATCCACCAGCTTGCGATCGAGAACCTGCTCCTTGCCGTCCTGCTCCTCGTACACGACCCGATACACCTCGCGGTACTCGATGTCCACCGCGCGCCCTTGGAAATTCTTGAGCTGTTCGTAAACGTCTTTGCGCGTGATGATGAACTCCCCGTGCTCGCACCGGAAAACGATGGCGAATTTTTCGGGAACCGTCACCTGACTGATCTGCATGCCGTTGCCGAGCGAGATCCCCGGGTTTCCGCTGTAATCCATGCCGAGCGGTCCGGTTTCGAACGCGGTCACGCCCAATTCGGTTCGATGCGTTGACGGCGTGTACACGGCCTGCAGGACCGTACCGGATTCGTGCATGACCGGCGAGTATTCCTCGCGCGTCCGTTTGCAGGCGACGAGCGAAAAGACCAAAAGAAACGCGAAAACCGGCATAACGTATCGCGCCATGTTCCGCATAGCGGGCCTCCTTTTGAATGAATGGCTTTCCCCCTCTAGATATGCTTATAGCAAAAAGGGTGGAAAAAATCAACGGGAGCCGATGGTCGGAATCGAACCGACAACCTATCGCTTACGAAGCGATTGCTCTGCCAGTTGAGCTACATCGGCGTAGCCATCAGTATAGCCAAAACAGTTGAAAAAGAAAGACGGGCGATGATATCATAAAAGCAATGGCACGCATCCTCATCATTGAAGACGACGTATTCATCGCGGGACTTATCACCCAGCGCCTCAAAGATCATTTCGAGATCGATCTGGCAATCGCGGCGGACGATGCGTTTAAAAAGATCGAGGAAAATAAACCCGACCTCATTCTCCTCGACTTGATCCTCCCCGGTATCGATGGGTTCGAAATTTTGAAAAAATTAAAAGACGATGACGCAACCAAGGCGATTCCTGTCATCATTCTTTCAAATCTCGGTAACCGCGATGAAGTGGAAAAAGGCATCGCGATGGGCGCTCGCAGTTATCTCATCAAATCGAACATCATGCCGGAAGACGTCATCAAGGCAATCGAGGAAGCCCTAAAAAGGTAGTCCTTTTCTGATTCCTAAGGACTACCCTTTGGGCTTAGGAACGGGGCTTCGGCATGAATTCTTCGCGCGTCGGAAGCTGGATCGTAAAGACCGTTCCTTTCCCTTCTTCGGATTCCACATGGACGGTGCCATTGTGGCGCTCGATGATATTTTTGGCGATAAAAAGACCCAGACCCGAACCTTCGGTCTTTACCCGCACCGCGTTCTTCCCGCGAAAAAATTTATTGAACAGGAATTTCTGGTCCTCTTTCGGGATCCCGATCCCCGTATCCTTGATCTGAATAACGATAGACCGCTCGCCTACACCGAGCGCCATGTCCACGCGGCCGCCCTCACGCGTATATTTCACCGCGTTATCGATGATATTGCGGAGCGCAATATCGATCTTGCCCGCGTCCATCATGACGGGCGGGACGGATTCGGACGGCCGTTGGAATTCGACCTGAACCCCGCCCTGCGCGCCGGTCGCGGCAAAATCTTTCCACATTTGTTCGAGCAACACCACGATATCCCCCTTCTCGAATTCGTATTCGAACCGCCCTTCCTCCATCCGCGACACATCCAGAAGATCGTTGACCAACTGAATGACGTAATCCGATGATTCCAGAATTTGTTCAAGAAGATCGCGCTGCTCTTTCGACAATTCCCCCATGCTTTTTAAGAGCGTATCCAGACCCCACTTGATACCGGTCAAGGGCGTGCGCATTTGGTGCGAAGCGGTGGATACGAAATTGGATTTCAATTTTTCAACGGCCCGCGCTTCCGTGATGTCCGAGACGACGCGCATATGGCCGATCTTGCGGCCCCTCTCGTCGCGCAACGGTACTTGGCTCACGCGAAGCGATAAATTCAACGGCTCTCCGATATCGATCTCCTTGGACTCGAAATCGGACAACAGGAGCATCGAGACCTCGCGGATGTTCGCCATGACGGTTTCGTGAGGAGCCAACTCATCCGGACGTTTGCCCACCAGATCGCCCCGCGAAGCCCACAGGAGCTCTTCGATACGCGGATTGATGTCGATGATGACGCTTGCCGTATCATAGACGATAAGTCCGTCATGCAAGCTATAAACCATCGCCTTGGTCTTTTCTTTTTCCGCGACCAGCGACTGAATATTCCAAAGATTTTCGAGCGATGCGGCAACGAATTGCGCGATGGTTTCAAGCGCGCTCATTTCGTCCTTCGAAAATTCATGGAGTTCCGGATAGTGGATGGCAAGCACCCCGACCGCACGCGCATGAATCACCAGTGGCAGGGCGGCGGTCGCGATGAACCCCTCGGTGGATAAAAACGTGCTCCACTGTTTATCCACCCGCGGATCCGTCAGGATGCGCGACGACGTTTGAGCCGCGCGGTCGCGATACGCCAGATCCATAAGCGTTCCTCCGGACGCGCGTTCATAAAAATGCGTGCGGTACGCGTCCGAAACCCCGAAACTTGCCGCGAACGTCAGTGCGCCTTGCTCGCCGGACTGGAAGATCGCGACCGCGCGGCCGCCGAATTTTTCCGCGACATAAGCGGCGATATATTCGACCGCGCGGTCCAGTGATTCATAGATCGCCAGATTGATCAGGCCGACTGCGCGCTGGAGGTCGATCAGTTTTTCGATGTGGCTTTGTAATTCTTCTTTGTCGCGCGCGATCACGCGGTAATTGGATACGTTTTCGATCGTGATCGCGATCTGGTTGGCCAAGATCTCGATGAACTGCCGCTCGCCTTCGCTGAAGCGATGCGGTTTTTTGTAATAGATATTGAAGGTTCCCACGATCTTTTTGCCCACGAACATCGGCGCGGCAAGGATCGCGGACACCCCCTCTTCCTCCAGCATTTGATTCCACCGGGGAACACCGATGCGGCGGTATTCTTCGAGCCGCTCAAAAGAAATTGTTTTGCGCCCTTTCATGATACGCCCCACCAATCCCTTCCCGACCGGTATCCGGTCCGTGCGGTTAAAAAAACGGACGTACTTATCCGACAGGCCGGCGGACGCCTCGATCTTCATGAACCCCGATTCTTCCGCCACCCATACGGCGACCGCATCCGCCCGGAGTTCACGGACAAGACCCCGGATCAAATTCTTGAGCATGGCCGGAAGATCGGCGGACGCCAGATTGATGGTGCGCGACAACTGATTCAAGGCCCGAAACCAGTCACCGCTCAAATGGCGCTCGCCCTTTTTTACGGCTTTTCCTTTTTTCGATGCGAGCATGCTACCATTATAAATGATTATCGATTAAGCCCCCATATCATGAAAATCGAGAGCTCTGCATTTGTTCCGGGCGGTTCGATCCCCGCCATCCATACCTGCGACGGAGAGGACCGCATTCCCCCGCTCGCGTTTTCCGGTATTCCGTCCGATGCCCGAAGTTTGGTCCTGATCATGGACGATCCGGATGTTCCGGCGTCCGTGCGCAAAGAATGCATGTGGGATCATTGGGTGCGCTGGAACATTCCGCCCCAAACGCTTTCGGTCGCGGAAGGCGAGGAACCGCCGGGCGTGATCGGAAAAAATACCGGCGGCAAGCCCGGCTACATGGGTCCCTGTCCGCCGGATCGCGAGCATCGCTATTTTTTCAAACTCTATGCCCTTGACACGATGCTCGATCTTGATCCGACGGCCGCAACAAAAACCGATGTGGAAACGGCCATGGAAGGACATATCCTTGACAGGGCGGAACTGATGGGCCGGTATAACCGTCCGCAAAATCAATAAAACCATGGCGGAAGCAAAAACGTTAAAAATCGGATTCATTTCGGGCTTTGAAAGCCCATACGGCATCGTGGTCAAAAATCAATTCAAGGGGGCCCAACTCGCCGTGGCCGAATTCAATGCGCAGGGCGGGATCCTCGGTATGCCGGTCGAACTCGTTTGGAAAGACGACAAAATGAAAGTGGAGCTTGCCACCCAGGTGGCGACCGAGGCCATTGAAAAAGATAAGGTGGATCTGCTCGTCGGAACCCTGTCCGCGGCAACCGCGACCGAAGTGAACCGCCTCGCGGTCGCAGCCGGAATCCCTTTTATTTCCATCAATCAGGTAAGCGCCATTACCGAAGCGCCGAACATGGGGCCCTACACGTTCCATGAAGGATTCACGCCGTATATCACGGCCCAGCTCGTCGGCAAATGGGGCCTCGAACACGTCGGCAAACGGTGGTTCTGCTTGGTGCCCGATTACCAATGGGGCCACGAAAGCTATGCCGCCTACCAAAGCGTTCTTAAAAAATTGGGCGGCGAGGATTTGGGCGTTGCCAAATTCCCGCTCGGCTCAAAACCCGAGGATTTCCCGAAATTCTTCGCGGACATCCGGAAAGCAAAACCGGACGTTTTATGCGTCACGAGCTTCGGGCACGACCAGATCAATTTCATCAAGGCCGCGCATCAGGCCGAACTCAAAAAAGATATGAGCATCATTCTCGGGATCTCCGAAATTTCGATCGCCGATGCCGTAAGCTTGGACGAAATGGTCGGCATGTACTGGGGCGTGAATTTTTATTGGGGGCTTGAAAATTCGATCCCATCGGCTAAAAAATTCGTGGATGCGTTCCGCCAAAAATTCGATGGCGACACGCCGTCGGGCTACGCGGGCTATGCCTATTCGGCCACCATGGAGTTTTTGCTCGCGGCCCAAGCCCAAGGGAAGTATCCCATCGACCATGATGCATTCACCCGATTCTTGGAGGGACGCTCGTACGACCATTACAAAGGCAGCCAGTGGTGGCGGCCCTGCGACCATCAATCGTTCCAAAATCTCTACGTCTTGCGATTTAAAGGACCGGAGGAAAGCAAACATAAATACGACATCGGCGAAATTTTAAGCACCGTCGAATGGGGGCTCGACATCGAACGCGATTGCCAAACCCTCGGCCACGCCGACTATCTCGAAGGCCGCATCAAAAAATCCCGCTAAGCGGGATTTTTTGATGACGTGCGCTTTTATCGACGACGTTAGAACCTCTCTTGTACGCTATTGACACCAAACATGTTAAATGCCAATATGCCATTTAGAATCAAATCCTGTCAGGAGGGATAAAGTGGCGAAGAGAAGGGGCGGCAATAGGTGGGCGTGGGCTGTGATGAACTTGGGCATAGTTGCACTGGTCGGATTTGCTCTTTGGTTTACTCATAGTTTATGGGCGTTTCTAGGTCTCCTATTCTTGTTTTATACAAGACCCTCGTCAATCAAAACACGGTGCCCGAAGTGCGATCACGAGTTCGTCGCAATCGAAAAGGAAGATGACGACGAAGAGGACAACTGAAGTCCTCACATATTTCAGGCGGCGCGATAACATCAAACCGCTTTTTTGTTAGAACCTCCACCAAAATATCAAAAAATCCCGCTTAGCGGGATTTTTTGATGATGTGCGGAATACGAGAATCGAACTCGTACCTGCTGCTTGGGAAGCAGCCGTTCTGCCACTAAACTAATTCCGCCTATTTTTTCTCGACGAGCGTACCGCCGGACCACTCGTAGGGAATACCATACACCGAAACCGATGCCGCAAGCAATGCGCCCCGCAGCCAGCCATTCAACGTTTTTCCCTCTTTTTCGAGTTCCCGCGAAAGAGCGTTTTGCCGCGCTTGGGGGTCAAGCGTGTAGCGCCGGAATGTTTCAACATCCCAGCCGTAGAGTTCGGAGGCTGCTTTTTCAAGTTTGGTTCGATTCGCCGCGAGCGCAGTTTCGACGTCCTTTTCCGCAGCCGCGCCCATGCCGAGGCGCTCAAGTTCCGAACGCACCAGCGCATCCGCAACAAAAGACATGAGAGCCGCGCGCTTCACGGTTCCGACATCCAGCGGGTCTCCTGAAAGCCGGCGATACCGCTCGAACCCGCGCATGTATTCGTTGTAATCCCGCGCGGAAATCGAAACGCCGTTCACGGTCAGGATCGGATAGCGTTCGGAGCGCCAAAAAATCCCGAGTACCAAGAACAGGATACCGGCGACCGCGCCGCCATACCAGAGCCATTTTTTCGTGCTCATAATGTGGGGATCCATGCGCGCAAACGCTCGAGCCACGGCCGCGTAGAGCCGGTCATGGATGCCGGTGCGGCGTCCTGCGGCGGCCGGCGCACGAAAATCACGGTTTTTTCATCCGGCGTGCGCAATCCGTAGCGCTCCCGCAATTCCCGTTCGAGTCCGTAGGGACTGGAAAGCTCGGCGAGCTGGCGCGCGAGTTCATCGTGTTTTTGCTCGGCCCGAAGACGCGCCGCAGACGCGGCTTCGTAGACGTCCTCTGCAAAACTCCATTTCTCGGCGGCGTTCCATGCGGCACGTCCCAAGAAAAACACCGTCACTCCGAGGCCCGCTAAGACCGGCCACGAATAGAGAAGCGACCGGAACGCCGACGGCCGTTGAAATTTCTGCATGTTCCTTTATGATAGCGATATCCAATGCTCGATACAAAAACACGCAAAAAGCATCAGGCCATCTGGACCGTCATCTCCGTTGTCGCGATTTTAAGCATGGTCGCGTTTCTTGTCCTCCCCCTCCTCACCTCGATCTAAGCGGATGCGTGGCGGGACGCTTAGCGTCCCTTGAGTCGCGCTAAGCGCGACGGATCATTTTCACGAATACTTCGTGCGGGATCGAAACGCGGCCGGATTCTTTCATCCGTTTTTTGCCGCGTTTTTGTTTCTGCCACAATTTCATCTTTCGCGTCCGGTCGCCGCCATACAGATATCCCGTCACATCTTTTTTAAGCGCCGGGAGCGTGCGCGACGCCAGGATGCGGCCCAATGCCTGCCCCTGAATTTTTACGGCAAAAAGCTCGCGCGGTAAAATATCATATAACTTTTCAACGGCGGCTCTCGCTTCGCGCTCCACGGTCTTTCGCGACACCACGCGGCTGAATGCGGGAACGCGCTCCTCATGCACCAAAATATCAAGTCGCACCACGTCCGCCTTTTTTATCTCGCCAAAATCATAGGATAGCGACGCATACCCCGACGTCGCGCTTTTTAATGCATCGAAAAAATCGCGCATCAACTCGCGGAGCGGAAGCGTCGCGCGGATCATGGAGCGCTCGGGGCCGAAAGAATCCGAGGACCCGATCGCGCCTTCGTGGCTTTGCAACAACTGCATGACCGCGCCGGTATAGGCGTGCGGAAAAATGATCTTCGCGTCCACCCATTGTTCCTCGATCAGAACGGCTTCGTGATCGTCGGGGAATTCGGCAGGAACATACACGGATTTTTTTTCTCCGTTTGTATGCGTTACCCGATAGGCAACGGTTGGTGTTGCCGTAATGACCTCGATCCCGAACTCGCGGCGCAACCGTTCGATCACGATCTCAAAATGTAGCATGCCTAAAAATCCAAGCCGGAATCCGCGCCCGAGCACGCCCGACGATTCCTCTTCATGCGTGAATGAGCTGTCGGACAAATGAAGCCGGACAACCGCTTTTTTAAGATCATCGAAATCGTCCTCGGACAATGGGTACACGGACGACCAGATCATGGGCTGAGGCCGGTGGAATCCTTCAAAGGGCTCGACTGAGGCGCCGTCTTTCGCGATGGTGTCGCCCACGAACACCACGGCCGCTTCTTTTACGTTCGTCACGATATAGCCGATCTCGCCCGCGCTAAGCGCCTCGCGCGATGACCGCTCGGGCAGAAAAGCGCCGACATCGGGCGTCGCAAATCGCGCGCCCGCTCCTAACAGACGCAAAACATCGTTTTTGCGGAATTCACCGCTAAAAACTCGCGCATACGCAATGACGCCCTGATGCGGCGAGAATTCGTAATCAAAAACAAGCGCCCGAGGGGCGGCATTGTCCGCGCGCGGCGCCGGGACGCGTTCGATGACCGCATCCAGCAACTGCAAAACGCCCTGACCGGTTTTTCCGGAAATTTCGAGGATTTCCTCGTCGCGAACGCCCAGGAGTTTTGCGATCTCCGTTTTAGTTTGTGCGATGCGCGCAGTTGGCAGATCCACTTTATTTACTGCAGGGATGATGACGAGGCCGGCTTCACGCGCCATATCAAGAACCGTGAGCGTCTGCGCCTGAACCCCTTGCGTCGCATCCACCAGCAAAATCGCACCCTCAACGGCACGCAGGGCGCGCGAAACCTCATACGCAAAATCAATGTGCCCCGGCGT
>JACOVJ010000070.1 GCA_016177385.1 Candidatus Niyogiibacteriota bacterium | reverse complement strand
CCGCACCGCAATGCGCGCCCGTATCCTATCATCATCCCCGCCCGCAAAAAGCAGGACAAGGTGCAGACGCGCGCGCTCGGCGAGTTCCGCGCGGATATCCGCTTCCGCGGGTCCCGCCGCAAGAAACACCACGCGGCGCTCTTCGCCCGCGCTCAACCGCAATTCATGTGTTCCCGCGCCTTTTAACAGAATCGTTTCCATTTTTTGTTACTAACTAACTATGACGGCCGTCATAGTTAGTTAGTATTCATATCACGCGATGCTTTTTTCCATTTCGAGCCGCATCAACTCGTTGAATTCCGCCGCGTATTCAAGTGGCAATTCCTTGGCGAGCGGCTCGAGGAATCCCGCGACCAAAAGCCCCATCGCGTCCGCTTCCCGAAGCCCGCGGCTTTCGAGATACCGCATCTGTTCCTCGGACACGCGCGTTGCCGACGCTTCATGCTCCACGCTCGCCGTCGGTTCCGCAACACGAATGACGGGATACGTGTCCGCGCGCGCACGTTCCCCCACCATCATCGCTTCGCAGGAAACTTTGCACTTCGCGTTTTCCGCGCCAGCGATGACTTTCACCATGCCGCGATAACTTGCGCGCCCGCCCGCGGCCGAAACCGATTTTGAAATAATGCGGCTTCTGGTATCGGGTGCTAGGTGAAATACTTTGCCGCCCGCATCCTGATGCTGGCCCTCGCCCGCATACGCGATAGACAGGATATCCGCCCGCGCTCCTCTGCCGCGCAAAAACACGCTCGGATATTTCATCGTGGCTTTCGAGCCGAGATTGCCGTCGATCCACTCGACCACCGCATCCTCCTCCGCGAATGCGCGCTTCGTCACGAGATTGTAGACATTTTTTGACCAGTTCTGAACCGTCGTATAGCGGACGCGCGAATGGGGTTTGGCGACGATCTCCACCACCGCCGAGTGCAACGCCGCCTCCGAATAGCGCGGCGCCGTGCATCCCTCGATGTAGCTCACCTCCGAACCCTCGTCCGCGATGATGAGCGTGCGCTCGAATTGCCCCATATTTTTGGCGTTGATGCGGAAATACGCCTGCAGGGGAATGTCGGCCTTCACGCCTTTCGGCACGTACACGAAACTGCCGCCCGACCACACGGCCGAATTCAACGCCGCAAATTTATTGTCCGCCGCGGGAACCATGGTGCCGAAATAGTCGCGCACCAATTCCGGATGCTCGCGAAGCGCGGTATCCGTATCGCAGAAAATGATGCCCTTCGCCGCCCATTCGTCCTTTAGCCGGTGATAGACGACCTCGGATTCGTATTGCGCCGATACGCCGGCCAAAAATGCGCGCTCTGCCTGTGGAATGCCGAGCCGCTCGAAGGTTGAGTGGATCTCGTCCGGTACATCGCTCCAATCGCGGCTTTGACGGGCCGAGCGGATAAAATACCAAAAATCATCAAACCGGATACCCGACAGATCCGCGCCCCATGCAGGCATGGCTTTGGATTCAAAAATGTCGAACGCGCGGAGACGGAATTCGCGCATCCATGCCGGTTCGTTTTTTTCGCCGGAAATCATCTCAACGGTCCGGCGCACGAGCCCCCGCGGGATGCGCGTTTCGTCAGTGTTCATGAATGAATTTTCCGGCTTCCATCCGATACCGGCGCCGGACACCGAGCCGCTCGAGAAACGCATTGGAATGTGAGATCGCGAGAACCGCGGCATTTTTTGCGATCTCGGCGATGACATCGGCGGCGGCCGCGATCCCCGCCGCATCCAGCCCCGCATCCACCTCATCCAATATCAAAAATTCCGGCTTCAAGACCGCTGAGAGCGCCAATTCGATCTTCTTTTTCTCCCCGCCCGATGAATCGCCGTGCAGCGGCCGCAACAGAAAATCCTCCGAAAGCCCGAGCCGTTTCAATGCTGCGGCGAGCTCCGAGCGCAAAACAAAAATATCCGGTTTTGCGCCGCGTGCATCCGCAGCGGCACGCGCCATGCTCAATAACCCCACCCCTTCGAATGCCGGAACGGATTGCGGGAGCCAATGAATCCCGAGGCGCGCTCGTTCATGCGGCTTTTTATTCAAAATACTCTCGCCGTTCCACCGGATATCGCCCGCTTCAATTGAATAGTCGGGATGCCCGACGATCGAGAGCGCCAAGCTCGTCTTGCCGGACCCATTCGGACCCTGGAGCGCGTGGATTTCTCCGGCCGGAATCGCAAGCGAAACGCCTTCCAAGATCCGTCGGCCGGCCGCTTCCACGGCGAGTTCACGAATTTCCAACATGCGCTCACGCTATCAATAAATGTTCTATAATGAAAGAAAGTCGTTCCTTGACCGAGGGCGGTATGAGAAACCGGTTCGACCCCCTGCGAAGCATCGAGTGGATCGGCGAAGTCAATGACGCAAACCTAAAGAAAGCGTTCCGCCAGCTGAATGCCCTGATCCAAAAAGAGCAGGACGGACCGATCTTCTTTTTGGTAAAAAGCAGTGGCGGCGACATGGAGGTCGGATTCGCGTTCTATCACTATATCCGCCTTTCGCGCATCCGCCTGACGAGCATCGCATTCAGCGAAGTCAGCTCTATGGGCGTCATTCTTTTCGTTGCGGGACACCGCCGCATCATGATGCCCGACGCGTCGCTTTTCCTGCATGAACCAACTATCGAATTGAAAGGGTACACGATGGACGAAACGAAAAGAGAAGCGCGGAAGCTCAAAAATCTCCGTGCACAGTACGTCAGCGCCATCCATCGAGCATCCGGGGAAAAGCTCGCCCGCAAAAAAATCTCGCGCATGATGGAGGAAAAAACCACCCTCAATGCGAAAACCAGCGTCCGCCTGCACATTGCTCATGAAATTTGGACGCCCACCGCCATCCGCTGAACCGGATGGCTTTTTTCATTTAGACCCTCACCCCTCTCCACCACACACGGAGCGCTTTCCGAGGCGGCAAAATACTCATGAAATACTTGAGTGCGACCGCGCGCTTCAACGCCCAGGGCAACCAGCTCTCGAGCGAGAACCCTTTTGCGTATGCCAATGCATAATGCCCGCCCAATGGAATGATGAATTGCGGATGGAATGAGCCGTGGGGGAACGGGAACGTCCGGCGGTCGTGGAACAGCCGATGGATCGCGTAGGCGGCGTAGCGCCCCTGCGAAACCGCGGTTTGCGCAAGCATCGGCAGGGGCTCGTCGCCGAATCCTTTGCAAAACGCGATATCGCCGACCGCGAAGATATTTTTAAAATTCCCGACCCGTAAATAAGGGTCCACGACGATACAACTGCCCTTCGCGAGTTTCGCGCCCTCGATCCTCTCGGCAAGCGGCGACGCTTTAACGCCGGCGGTCCAGATCAAAACATCGAACGGGATGGCGTTCCCGCTTTTCAGATCAACGGCGTCATCACGAACACCGACAACGGAATCGGAAAAAATGAGCTGCACTCCGAGCCCCCGAAGCCGCGCCTCGGTTTTTTTGCGAAACCACGCAGGCGCCGACATTAAAAGTTGAGCGCCGGCCTCGACGATCGTCACCTCCGCATTCTCCGGAGGCCGGCCGTGCGCATGCGCAAGTTTTGCGAACCACAGTGCGATCTCCGCAGCCGCTTCGCACCCCGAAAATCCCCCGCCGCCGATGATAATGGAGATCTTTTCGTGCTTGGGTTTGCGCGCGAAAACCTCATCGATCGCGTTGCGGATATTGAGCGCGTCCTCGGGCGACTTTAATTCGAGCGCACGCGCCGCAAGACCGGGGATGGCGTAAAAATTCGTGACCGAGCCGGTCGCGACGACCAAAACGTCATAGGATACGCGCGCACCGTCCGAGAGTTCCACGGCATTTTCTGCCGGATGGATACGTCCGACATCCCCCCGCATCAACTCAACGGATGATTTTCCTTCAAAAATCTCGGCGAGCTCGAGCGCGGCCGTGGAAAATGCGAGCCGGAATTTCTCGCGCGGGATATGCAAGGGCCCGTGTCCCGACGTGATGAGTTTATAAAAATCCGCGTGATACGTATGGTAGCCGTCGCGGTCGATGAGAATGACATCAAAATCGATCGGGTGCTCGGCCAGATCGAGCGCGCATCGCACGCCCGCGAATCCCCCGCCAACGACGACCACCCGCTTCTTTTTCATTTCTTTATCTTATCATGAATCAAAAAACCCGCGCGTACGCGTGGGTTTTCCCGGGAGCCGCCTCTCGGAGTCGAACCGAGAACCTTCACTTTACAAAAGTGTTGCTCTGCCAATTGAGCTAAGGCGGCAATTTCATGCAATTAAATCACGAAAACCTCGTTCTTTCAAGTAAACCCTCCTCCAATGTCTTCCGCTGCCTCTATTCAAGTTTCGAAAATGCGGAGTCAATGCGTGACAATTTGGACATAACATCCTTAAATTGCTTTCGGCATTATTGTCCGCATTCCCATCAATATGATCAATTTCAAGCGGAACCCGATTCGTATATGAGCTCTTTTGATTCCAATTACATTGCGAACATTTTTCTCCGCACTTTTCTATCATAAATCTCAATAAATGCCTTGACAGAGTTTTTGCATGGACACCCCGATTTCCATCTTTTTTTCCTGCTTGCCACGCAAAAATATAGCGGTGATATTGATGATCAACCTGACAACGATTGGAACAATATTTATTAGCGTACTTTTCTCTTAGTCGCCCGCATTCAACACAAATACCCATTTAAAAATTATACCATAGGTTATACGACAAATGGTATAACACCAAAAAACCTACTTCTTTTTTCCGTCCTCTGATTTCAAGCGCTGGATCTCATTCCAGAACTGGGAGTTTTTCCCCTGCGCCTCAATGCCGCTCCCATTCCCCTGAATGGCGATGCGCCGGCCACGGAAATAATCCGACATCCGATGGAACAGCCGCTCGATCCTCTGCGCGACGATGCGGGACCGGCGAGACCATTTTTCCCCTTCTCCCAAAAAAATGGGGTGGATATGCCGGTTCCAAAACCGAGCGACGGGCGGCCGCACGTGGTTATGCCAGAACTCCTCTGCGAATTCTAGGAACGGCGGCAACCGGTCGAGCCACTTTCGCTGATCGTCGCGCGATAATGATTTAATACTGGGGACATAACGCCCCACCACGATCGCGGCCGATACGGAACCCGTGCCGATGATGGCTAAATAGATATAAAGCGCTTGCACAAAATTAAAGTTCGAGGCGCGTCACCGAAATAACCTCCACGTTCTCCCCGAATTTGGCGATGACCTCTTTGACCAAATCATGCACGGTTTTTTTCGGGTCTTTGATGAAGGGCTGTTCCAAGAATTCCTCGACGTTCACGGCGTCCATGGCCGCCGCCTGCATAGCAAGATCATGCGCGAACGCACGGAACTCCTCGTTGCGCGCCACAAAATCCGTCTCGCATTTCACTTTTATGAGCGCAGCCAAACGCCGGTCCGCGTGCACATACGCGTCCACGACGCCCGCATGCGTCGCGCGCGACGCCTTTTTTGCGGCAATGCTCGCTCCTTCGCGGCGCAAAACTGCAAGCGCTTTTTCGATATCGCCTCCGGTTTCTTCCAGCGCTTTTTTGCAATGGGATATCGATGCGCCGCAACGCGAGCGAAGCTCGCGGATCGTATCAAAATTATCCATAGAATTGTTATTCCACTCCCGCCCCCGCTTTGTAGGCCGCGGCCAGGCGCTCAACAATATACCCCACACTGGATGCCGCGCTATCGTTGGCCGGCACCACATGCTGTACGGATTCCGGATCGCAATCCACATTCGCAATCCCGACCGAAGTGATCGCAACGTTCTTTGCTTCACGGGTCGCCGTGATCTCCTCTTTCGGATCCACAATAACGATCGCATCCGGAAGTTTCTTTAATGATACAATGCCGCCGAATTTCCGCTCAAGCCGCGCGAGTTCATCCGCGAAGACCAATTGCTCTTTTTTGGTATACCGAGCCAACTCTCCGGACGCCCGCTTGGCCTTCAGATCATCGAAATGATCGAGCCGTTTGCGGATCTCGGAAAAATTCGTCATCAACCCTCCGGGCCAGCGTGTCGTGACATACGGCATCCCGAGCTCGCCCGCGTTTTTTTCAACGGCCGCGCGGACCGCCGGTTTGGTGGCAACCCACAACACGACCGCCCGTTTTTCTCCCAATGTTTTCATGACCGCTTCGGCCTCGCGGAGCTTATCGCGGACGCGCTCCAAATCAAAGATCTCCACGGTATTACGCAACCCGAAGATATAGGGTTTCATTTTCGGATGACACCGCGTGCGCGAATACCCGATGTGAACCCGGGCGCGAAACATCGCCTCAAGCTCCGGATCCGCCGGTGCGCCCGCCTCAATAGGAGCCATCGGCTCTACGATTGATGCTTCAGACATAGCGGTTCTATTGTAGTGGGTCCTGACCAAAAATTCAATCCCCTCGTTGCCAACCTCCTCCGCGCATGCTATCTTACACGCATGCAAAAGGATATCCACCCGGCTTACTATCCGAACGCCTCCATCAAATGCGCCTGCGGTAAGACCTACACGATCGGCTCCACCAAAGAAAAGATCGAGGTAGAAATTTGCGCCGCCTGCCATCCGTTTTTCACCGGACAGGAAAAACTCATCGACGCGGCGGGCCGCGTCGAGAAATTCAAAGCCAAACGCGCGCGCGCGGCGGCTACAGCGGCGAAACGCAAAAAATAACGTGCTTCCTCAGAGCATTTTCATTGAGATCCGCGCGGGCGCCGGCGGCGCCGAGGCGTCGCTTTTTGCGCGCGACCTCGCCTCCATGTACATAAAATACGCGGGACGCAAAGGGTGGAAAGCGGGAATCATCGACGCTTCCATTTCCGACCTTAGCGGTTATAAGGATATCACCATCGAGATCGCCAACCCCGAGGCCTATCCTGCTTTGAAACAGGAAGCGGGCGTGCACCGCGTCCAGCGGATCCCGGCAACAGAGAAATCCGGCCGCATCCACACGTCGACCGCATCCGTCGCCGTCTTGCCGGTGTACCCGACGAATGCCCTGGAGATCAAACCTCAGGACCTGGATATCAGTTTTTCGCGTTCCGGAGGCGCGGGCGGACAAAATGTAAATAAAGTGGAAACGGCGGTCCGCATCGTCCATAAACCGACCGGCCTCGTGGTGCGCTCCCAAAGCGAGCGCTCCCAGCAGCGGAACCGCGAGCGCGCGCTCGATATTTTGCGCTCCAAACTTATCGAGGCCGAGCAGGAAAAAGCCGCGGGCTCCCTTGCCGAAACGCGCAGAGAACAGATCGGGACGCAGGACCGTTCCGAGAAGATCCGCACCTATAATTTCACGCAGGACCGCGTCACCGACCACCGCATCAAAAAATCGTGGCACGCGATCGAACGCATCATGGCGGGCGATCTCGACCCGATCGTAAGAGCATTTGCGAAATCATAAAACGGGACCGCATAAAAAAACTTGACGGGTTTTCTGTCATGTGCTATTTTAATGCCGCAGAGAAATCTGAAGCTGTTTGACAATAACCAAAAAGAGAGCGCACAATGCACGGCACCCACCCTATGCGAACACTAGTTCGAACGGTTTTTTTGTGGCTATGGGCGAATGGTTACTACTTCGTTTTCTGTGCCAGACGAAAGCCGCATCTTTTTCTCCTTAACCATTCTTCCATTTATTATCGCTGGTTTGCTCGTCGTATCGCCGCCGGCCTTGTAACGTTCTTTAGTACGCCCCTGCCAAAAGAAGAAGACCGGTTCGAAGACGCGCCGAGTCTTTATCTTCACCACAAAGATGCCGCCGTCTCATTCCGCCAACTTCTTGACCGCGACTCTTATTCTCCACGCACCCGTCGAGGTTTTTTTCGGTTGCTGCGTGCTGGTCAGGGCACGATCTATCCGATTGATTGGCTGCGAAATGATTATGATCTTTATTGCCGAGGCGTCAGTTATTTCATCAATTTAGAAGCGCTTTGGCGCGGATGGTACGAACCGGAGATCGCGCATCGAAAAACGCGCGATTCCGTTTACCCAGACCGTTTCCTTAGGAATTGGGATGAGTTCGAAAAAGCTCTACGCGATGAAGGATTTTTGGCTCTTATTGATGCCCATCTTCGTTTTTTAGACAATCACCATATCCAGTCTCGATCGTTGCTCGGCGAATTTTGGACCATCGGCAAAACAATGGAGCGCTGTAATGCGATGGCAACAGCGCTCGGCATCGTTGTAGATTGGAATATTCATTCCAAAAGAATTCGGCATATTCAAAATTACGAATCTCTCGAAATTTCTTCTGCCAGCTAAAAGCGCATGCGTGCGCTTTTTTTATTGAACAATTACCGCTGCACCAAAATAATGTTCATCTGGTCCTGATATTTCGAGGCGAGCGCCATCACGTCGTCGCCGTAAAATGCATACGAGCGCTTTTGCCAGTTGGCGCCCGCCAAATACCGGAGCGCCGCGCGGCGTTCGGCCGCGTAGGTTCCTTCGGCGGCGCCGTTATCTTTGAGCAGCAGCGCCGAAGCCACGAATGCGTCGAGCGGGTCCCAGGGATTCGGCGGATTGTGGCCGGTATGCTTTGCGACCAGATTTTTGTATAAATTCCACGTAGTCGGCATGAATTGCGCGGGCCCCATCGCGCCCCCGCAATAGCCATACCACGCTTTTTTCGAGACCGGCATCAAATTCGGGTCAAGCCCCAATTCCGCCGTGATCTCTTCAAACGCCTTACGCTGAGACGCGCATCGGGAATGCGCCATGTCCGTATTCCAATTGCCGGTTCCGACATTGGCGCCGAGATTCGATTCTTCTGCGATCACGCCCAGCAAAAATGCGGGACGCACATTCGTCGCTTGAAACGCGATGTTGGCATACTCCACGGCCTTTTCAAAAGGGATGTCCGGCGAGCCACGCAGCAAAAAGAGCTGACTCCGGATGAGCGCGGCGTCTTTTTCGCGCGCTTTCAGCAATTTTTGATATTCCGCCTCGACGCCTTTCGTCAACGCCAGCAATTTATTTTTTTCCGTTTGTTTTTCTTCGATGCGTCTTTTTTCCAACTGCTGGAGCGCACGCAATTCGACCTCTTCGGATTTGCGCGTCTCAAGCGTATCGATCTCCCCCTCCGTCACTTCCTTGGTTTTACGGATCTCCGTAAATGACGTGTGCACGGCCGCCTGCACCGTATCATAGTGATCGAGCTCCACAAAAAATCCTGCGATGGATTCGCGCGCAAAAAGCGCCTCAAGGAACGATACACGGTCCAGTTCCTCCACGCGGCGCATGAGCTCCGCCAACGATTCCTTTTCCCGGTCGATCTTCACCAGTAATCCTTCGACATAATCGGACTTCTCCCCGATCGTGTCGGACAACTGCTCAATGGCGATCGTGCGCGCCTTGATGGCGAGCTGGGCTTTTTTGATCTCGGCATTCAGGATCGCGACATCGCGTTCGAAGCTCGCCGCTTCGGTGCGCTTTGCTTCGATCTGTTTGCGGTTTTCTTCGATCTGGGCTTCATATTGGGCAAGCTCCCGTTCGAGCGCGGCCTTGCGCTCGCCGACCAATGCCGGATCCACGGTTTGCGCCATCGCAAAAGAACCGGAAAGGCCGGCTCCCGCTATAAAAACCAACACTCCTGCAACAGTGCGCAGGACATATCGCATATAGAATCAGTTTACCCGCCTAAATTTTGCTTCGCAAATTTTGGCGGGTATACCATTATTCGGCTTTCGGGGTTTCGGCTTTTGCGGCCTCCTCTTCTTTCTTGCCTTTTTCGCCGACCACTTCGATGTCGGCGATGCTCGGGGCCGCTTCAGCCACGACCTCCTCTTCCGCTTTCGGCGCTTCCGTCAGCGCAATGATGTCCGAGGGCTCGGCGATCACCGTGACGCCCGCCGGCACCGACAGGTCGGAAACCAAAAAGCGGTCTCCGGCCTGAACGAATTTTGAAATATCCACTTGGAGTTCGCGCGGCAAAT
>JACOVJ010000006.1 GCA_016177385.1 Candidatus Niyogiibacteriota bacterium | reverse complement strand
CGTTTTTGATGTCGGGCAGGCGATCCAGGTCATCGGATTTACGCCATTCCTCGAATTCAAGAGCGAGCGCGAGGCGGACGCGCGCGACGCGATCCTTGCGGCGCAGGAGAAAAACGAGCGCACGGGTGAAGATGCCTATTTTATATCGAGCGGCTTAACCGGGCGCTTCTTGAAGCGCGCGGTCATGGACTTCGATCAAACGACCGGACAGCCGACCGTTCTTTTGGAATTCAATAGTGACGGGAAAGATCTTTTTGCGCGCCTGACGCGCGAAAATGTCGGCAAACGGATCGCGATCTATCTCGACGGACTTCCCATCACAGCACCCGTCGTGCAGGAGGAGATCGCAACCGGACAGGCGCAGATCACAGGCCAATTCACGCCCGAGGAAGCGCGTACGATCGTGCGGCGCCTGAACTCCGGCGCCCTGCCGGTGCCGATCGAGCTTATTTCCCAGCAATCCGTTGGAGCAACGCTCGGCGCGGAAGCATTCGCGAGCGGGATCCGCGCCGGATTCTTCGGGATCATCGCCGTCGCGCTTTTTCTGGTCTTGCGGTATCGCTTCCCAGGATTGCTCGCGGTAGCGAGTTTGGGATTTTATATTGTTTTGGTTCTGGTGGTGTTTAAATTATTACCGGTCACGCTGTCGGCGGCGGGAATCGCGGGATTGTTGTTGTCCATCGGCATGGCCGTGGATGCGAATATTCTGGTGTTCGAGCGCATGCGCGAGGAAGTGCGGTGGGGCCGGACCTTGGAGATCGCGCTTCGGGAAGGATTCCGCCGAGCGTGGCCTTCGATCCGCGATTCCAATATCTCGAGTTTGATCACGGCCTCGATCCTGTACTGGTTCGGGTCGTCCATGATCCGCGGCTTTGCGCTGACATTAGGGATCGGGATTTTGGCGAGCATGTTTTCCGGACTCGTGGTAACGCGGATGTTCTTGTATGCGCTGGGATTCCGGCAGGGGAGCCGCTTGGTCAACTTTTTATACCGCGTATGATCATCATCCGTTTTCGTAAAATTTTCTATATTTTTTCGGGCACGTTGATCGCGGCAAGCATCGTCGCGCTTTTGATATTCGGTTTGCATTTGGGCATTGATTTTACCGGAGGGGCACTGGTGGAGGCGGAATTTACGGGAGAGCGGCCTTCGATGGATGCGCTTCGGGAGCGTCTGGCGGCCGCGGGATTCGGGGAGGCGCGCATACAGACCGCGGGCGAGCATGGGGTACTGGTGCGGTTCCGCGATGTGGACGAACAGGGACACCAGCAATTCCTTTCCGCGTTGGCGGGCTCCCCGGCGCACGGCGTTGCGCTTACGGAGAAGCGGTTCGATTCGATCGGACCGACCATCGGGAACGAGTTGCGCCGTAAAGCGATCATTGCGATCGCGCTCGTGCTCGCATTGATCCTCGCATTCGTAAGTTGGGCATTCCGGCATGTCTCGCGTCCGGTGGCGAGCTGGAAATACGCGGTCGCGGCGATCGCGGCATTGGGGCATGACGTGGTATTACCGGCGGGACTATTTGCGGCGCTCGGACAATTCGCGGGCGCCGAAGCCGATGCGCTTTTTGTGACCGCGCTTCTGACGATCCTCGGATTCTCGGTGCACGACACCATCGTGGTCTTCGACCGCATTCGCGAGAATTTGCGCAAGACCCCGAACGATGATTTCGAGACCGTGGTCGGCCGCAGTTTGAACGAAACCTTTGCGCGCTCGCTCGCGACCTCGTTTGCGATCTTTCTGGTCATCGCCGCCCTCTTTTGGTTCGGCGCCGAAGCGACGCGCTATTTTGCATTGACGCTGCTCGCAGGCATCATTTTCGGAACGTATTCGTCGCTTTTTCTCGCAAGCCCGCTCCTTGTTACGTGGCAGAAGTGGAGCGCTCGGCGCTCTTAAAAGTGTTTTAAGCACACACATTTGGCGGTTTTTGTGCTCCGCGGCATTCGGTTTTTCAAACCGGTCGTTCCCCGCTTCCAGCGAGCGGTGACGACCTGCACTCTCGCCCCGACGGCTCTCTCCGCCCGCTGGCGGATCGAGACCAAGCCCGTCGGGGCTGCGAGAGCTTTTCAAAACCGAACGCCGCTTCGCTTTCTCAAAACCGCCAAATGTTTGTGCACATTATCAAAGCCGCTTGACGATTCTGGCTTTGAATGCTACTAAGTACTTGGGTTTGAGCTCATAAAAATCATTCTTTTACAGGAGGAGCGGCATGAGAGTGTTCGCCTATTTTGTGGTGTTGGTGATAGTGGCATCTGGTGCGGCATGGTACTGGCTGATGACACCGGAAGAAACGGTGCCGTGGGAGGTAGCGGCGCCGGAAGAGACGGCGCCCGATGGATATGAAAGAGAGGGAATGCCGAACGAGGCGACATCGGACGCGGAAGAAAGACCTTTTGCGGAAGAAATAGCGGCGGATGAAGCGAAAGAAGAGCAGGAGGAAGAAGTTCGATATTACGCGATCAAATTTTTGACTCCTGACGGACGCACTATTTTTTCAAGCACGAATGATTATGGAGAGATAGACATTCGGGGAAATGTTTTCACGTGGACAGATAGAGACGGAGTGTCGCATTATTTCGTTCCTTCGTCGGACGGCGTTCACATTACAATATCGGAAGTCATCGAACCGTTCAGCCCATTTGCGCCTCCACCGCCACCGCCATCACTCCCGCCATCGCCGCCACCCCCGCGTCGGTGATCTATTTTCGCTCCCCCTTTTGGGGAGCTTTTTTGTCGGGATTGACCCCTGTGTCTATTACAATTGAATAAACGCATACGTTAAACATATGCTATAGCATATGTTTAACGTATATGTATGTGTTGGGATTGCAGTGGGCAGAGGAGGAAGAAACAAGCCACGGGTTTTAGCTCGCGGCAGTTGACTTTTCTTTCTTAACGGCGGACAGTGGGGAAAGAAAAAAGAACTTTCATAGGACAGGAGGAAGACATGATATTTGCGGGAATTGCGGCCGGCGCCGCGTTTTTTTTGGTGGTTCTTGCGGTCATGTTCCTGAGCGCTGTGGGACTGAAGCGGTTCACCGCCGGCAGTTCGATCGAATCGGCTCTGGTGCTCGCCAAGGCAAAAAACCGGGAAGGTATCCGCGTTATTCTGAATTATGCCGCCGAAGAAGCGGAAACGGATGCCGACGCCGAACGCGTGAGCGCCCAGATCAAAATTTTACTCGACGAAATGACGGCGCAGAATATTCTTGGCGATATCGCGGTCAAACCGTCGGCGCTGGTCGTTCATCGCCGGAGTCCTGTCGCGCAAAAGCGGCTATATGTCCGACTTTCGGACCTTGCGCGCTATGCCGGAAAATACGAGCGGATGATGTGGATCGACCGAGAACATGCGGCCGATCACCCGTGGGTCCTTCCGGTGGAAAAAAAACTTTTGGGGACGTGGAAGAAAAAAAAGTTTATTCCGCGTTTTTCGAATATCGGGCTGGTCGTACAGGCCTATCGAGCGAATGCTTCAAAGATCGCCGATGCGTTCGTTGACTGGCATCGAGCGGGCGCGCGGTTTCGGGTGCGCGTGTGCCGCGGAGTGTATGCGAGCGAGGCGCAATTGCCGAGCGGCGAAATCGCCGAACAATTTCTCAAGATCCATCAGCATCTTACGGCGAATCATGTACCGACAGTGGCGGCAACGCACACGCTGGTCTGGGAGGTCGTGAAAAATTCCGAGCACCCGCCGGTCATTCACATGTTGTACGGCAGAAAAGAGGTCGAAACCGTGCTCTGTACGTTCGCGTTAGAAGGACGGATCGCAGAGCCGGCCGTGTACGTGATCTATGGACCTTTGCATGCCCGCATGAAATATCTGATCCGGCGATTCACTGAAGATTGGCGGCTCATTTTCTGGCTGTGGCGATGACGCGCGCCGTTATCTTCGATCTGGACGATACGCTTCTGGATTCCGGAGGCATTCGCAAGTTTCTCGAAATCGCCGTGGAATTCGGCTTGCCGCTCGAGGGCGTGGAAAAAACTGTGCGGCAGTATTGGGGTATTTCGGGCGTCGAGATCGTAGTAATGTGCTGGCCTGAAATGGATCCGCATGTGTTTTATGCGCGCTGGGCGTTTTGCGAACAGGGAAAGCGCACCCCGCTTTTTGCGGGCGTCATCGAAGCTCTGCGCCATTTCCGCGAACGGGGAATCCTCATGGCCGCGCTTTCAAATCGGGATTCGAAAAGCGGTCATCATCAGCTCGACTTGAACGGCATTACGCATTTTTTTCACTGCGTGGACGGCGTTGGTCGCTCCAATTATCCGAAACCGCATCCGCGAAGCATGGATTCGATCCTCGGCGTGCTGTGGGATTACGGAATCTGCG
This sequence comes from Candidatus Niyogiibacteriota bacterium, assembly GCA_016177385.1. GTDB lineage: Bacteria > Patescibacteriota > Minisyncoccia > HO2-45-28 > HO2-45-28 > JACOYI01. Next base: position 9,445 of record JACOVJ010000006.1, on the reverse strand, counting down.
ACAAAAAGGAAATTCTTTTTGTCGGCGACACGGTCACGGATGCGATCGCCGCCCGCAATGCCGGCGTTCCGTTCGCGGGCGTCCTGTCGGGCGGAACACCGCCGGAATCCTTCCGGAGAACCGGCATATCCGACGAGCGCATCCTGCCGTCCGTTGCGTGTCTTCCCGAGTTCCTATCATTATCAGAGTGACTTCCGTCCTGCACCTTGCGCGCAAGGTGCAGGACGCAGGGCTTGACTTGATTTTTGTGGAATGGTACGCTAGGCTTACAATGAATTTTATGGTCAAGATGAATCACGATTTTAAAGCGATCACCGCGTCTATTTTAAAAAAGCTTTCCGGCCGGTCCCGCGACATCATTGAGCGGCGATTTGGCATTGGCGCGCGCGCCCGGCGCCAAACGCTCGAGTCTATCGGCCGGCCGTACAAGATCACCCGCGAGCGCGTCCGTCAGATCGAGGCCGTGACCCTTGGTAAGATCCGCGAAAGCGCGGCATTCGCCCTTGCCGATCCCGTCATTGATACGTTCCGCAAGGAGATCGAGCGAAAGGGCGGTGTTTGGAAAGAGGACGGCCTGCTTTCCGAGTGTTCCAGCGACTCCGCGGTCCAGAACTCGGCGCGATTTTTACTGACACTTTCCCCGTCGTTTCTGCGCGTAGGCGCGGATGACCACTGCCATCATCACTGGACCACGGATGGCGCTATTTCAAAAAAGGCCCGGGAGGCGCTGCGCGATTTTTCGGGGACGCTCGGCGAGAAATTGATGAGCGAGAATGAATTGGCGGACCGGTTTGGCGAACACGTGCGTGCCACCGTGTCGCGCTCCATCAGCCGGGACGCTTTGTTTTCGTGGCTCGATATTTCAAAATCCATCCGCCGGAATCCCTTCGGCGAGTGGGGACACGCGAGTTCCCCGCTGGTACATCCGCGCGGCATGCGGGATTACGCCTATTTGGTACTGAAAAAACACGGCTCGCCGTTGCATTTCCGCGAGGTCGCAAAGGCCATCGAGACCATGATCGGACGTCCGGCGCACGTGCAGACCGTCCACAACGAACTCATCAAGGATGAGCGGTTCATTCTGGTGGGGCGGGGACTATATGCGCTTTCCAACTGGGGTTATCAGCCTGGGATCGTGCGGGATATCATCACGGTCGTGCTCAAGACGCAGGGGCCGCTGGGGCGGGATGAGCTCGTTAAACGCGTCCAAAAAGAACGGCACGTAAAAGAGAATACGATCCTCATCAATCTTCAGAATAAGCAGTATTTCAAAAAACTTTCCGATGGACGCTACCACGTGGCATAACCCCGCGAGATACCGCCAAAAGAGTTCGGCGTTTTATCTTTTTTAAATTTTCTGTTTGATGTTTCGTTTCTAACGGGGTAAATTGAGGTAATGCCGCTTTCCGAAACCCTTCAGGTCGCATTCTGGGATTTTTTCGGTCCCGTTATCGATTTTTTCATCGGGTTGTGGTGGGTCCCGGTTCTTATTGTGATGGCCGTGCTGACGCACGACCTGTTTCTTTTTTGGCGCCAGTCCATTTTTCGCAAAAAAATCACGTGGTCGCTGCTGGAGATCCTGATCCCGCGCGAGATCCGCAAGTCGCCTAAGGCCATGGAGCAATTGCTTGAGCAATTGGCATCGCTCCGGAACTCGCCGTCCGATTGGCACGAAAAATACGTAAGGGGAGAGGTTACGCGATGGTTCAGTTTGGAGGCCGCGAGTTTCGGCGGCGAGATCCACTTTTACATCCGGACGCCGACCGCGCAGCGGAACATCGTCGAATCTTTCCTCTACTCGAATTATAAGGATATCGAGATCGTGGATGCGCCGGATTACGTGGACCGCCTGCCGTCGGAAACCCGCGAACTCTATGCGGCGGGGATGGATATGTTCGGTATGGAGCTGAAGATGAAAAAAGACGCGGCCTATCCCATCCGGACCTACCTCCAATTCGAAGCGATCGAGGAGGAAAAAGCGCTCGACCCGATGTCCACGCTCATCGAGGAGTTGACGCGGATAAAAAAAGACGAGCATTTGTGGGTTCAGCTTGTTATCCGTCCGGCGGATGACACGTGGCAGAAGCGGGGACTGCTGATCGTAAAAGAGCTCAAGGAAAAAAGCATTTCCAAAGCGCGGGTCGCGGGTGGCGACGCCGAAACGTTGACGACCATCATGCGCTCTCCGGGAGAGACCGCGATGCTCGAGGCGATCGAAAAGAATCTTTTAAAACCCGGATTCGATACGATCATCCGCTCGATCTATTTTGCTCCGCGCGCGAGTTTCAATCTGCAATTCGCCCAGCGCGGCATGCGTAGCGCCTTCAATCAATATGCGGGACTCAACCGCTTTTCCTATAACATGCGCGGATGGACGCTGGTGAAGTGGATCAAATTTCCGTTCGTATTCATCCGGCGCCGTGCCGAGGCGCGCAAGCAAAACATGCTCTATCGTTATCGGACGCGCGCGTTGCCGGAGGGGCGGTGGATCGGACGGTACCTCAATTCGAACTTTTTCTTTTGGAATTTAAAGAACAAATCCGAGGTCTTTGTATTGAATACCGAGGCGTTGGCGACCCTCTTTCATCCGCCGTCGTTTCTGGTGCTTACGTCCCCTTTCGTTAAGCGCGTGGAGGCGAAGCGGCTGGGTCCGCCCGCCGGCCTCCCGATTTTCGGAGAGGGCGAAGAATTGCCGGGGCTCGCGATCCCCGGGCAGGCCCCGTAGAGCCACTTTGTGATTCTACGGGGCAGGCCCCTGTGCCGTCAGGGCAGGCGGCCTCGGAGAAAGAGTGATCCGATGATATCCTATAGATATTCGTATGCAGCCTACTTCTGCATTTGATTTTTCCATATTCGCGCGATTTCTGGGCCCGTTTGATTTTTTGTTGAATCCGAATTTCTGGGTCGGACTGTATGGTGGCGCGCGCTGGGTCGGCATCATCCTGATCCTTGCGCTTCTCGGATTTTTCATTTACCTCTTGTTTCAGGTCTGGCCGTTCCGGATGCGATGGCGGGTCCGCGCCGGATTTCAGGCATACCGCGCCCCGCGCCAGCGTTACGCATTAGAAGATACGCAAAAAGCCATGACGCAGAAAAAATGGGCCGAGATCGTGCGGCGGGTCGAGGGGGGTGCGGCCGGTTTTTCGCTCGCGATCATTGAGGCCGATGTGTTGCTTGAGCACACGCTCGGCCGGATCGGTATCGTGGGCAAGAATATCGCGGAGCGCCTGCGTTCGTTGGCGCCGGACGAGATCTCCAATATCAATGATGTCTGGGAAGCGCATGCGCTTCGCAACCGTATCGCGCACGAGCCGGGATTCGTGCCCGCGCAGGACGAAGTGACGCGCGCGCTTGCCGCCTATAAAAAAGCGCTCCAAGAGCTCGACGCTCTATAACGTATGCTTGCACGAGAAGGACGCGTTCAAATCATCAAGCTTGCTCCTCCGCCTCCGGAACTCCCGATCTATAAACAGGCGGATCCGCGGGATATTGTTTTTTTTGGCCGCACGAATTATGTCGCGGCGCTTGAGGAAAAACGGTTCATTTTCGGGATCAAACGCCGCGATCGCCGGCGCCACATGTATGTGGTCGGCAAATCGGGCGTCGGCAAATCGAAACTGTTGGAATTGATGATCCGTCAGGACATCGGACGCGGGCATGGCGTCTGCGTCATCGATCCGCACGGGGACCTGATCGAGGAAATCCTGAAATTCATTCCGGAGGAGCGCGTCGAGGATACCGTGGTGATCGATCCGTCCGACACCGCATGGCCCGTGTCATTCAATCCGCTCCGGAACGTTCATCAGGAATTGAAACATCAAGTGGCGCAGGGATTGATCGAAGTGATGGCGCGTCAGTTCGGCGCCAATTGGTCGGCGCGCCTTGAACACGTATTGCGCTTCACGCTCTTGGCGCTTTTGGATTTTCCTTTCTCGACCATGCGCGGCATGATCTCGATGCTGACGGACCGCAAATACCGTCAAAAGGTCATTGAGTATATCGAGGATGAAATGGTGCGGCGGTTCTGGGCCATTGAATTCGCCGACTGGTCGGAAAAATTCGACACCGAAGCGATCATTCCGCTGGTCAACAAACTCGGCCAGTTCCTGTCGAACCCCTATTTACGCCATATTTTCGGCCAGCGCGAAAACAAGGTAGACCTTGAGCGGATCATGAACGAGAAAAAAATCCTGCTCATCTCGCTCTCCAAAGGAAAGCTGGGGGAGGAAAACTCGAGCTTTTTCGGCTCCATGTTCATCACGAAGCTGAAGCAGGCCGGCATGGCCCGGGCCGCGATGCCCGAAGAAGCGCGCGAGGATTTTTATCTGTATGTGGACGAGTTCCATAACCTGGTGACCACGACCTTTGAGAGTTTATTTTCCGAATCGCGCAAATACGGGCTCGCTTTGGTCGTCGCGCACCAATACATGGCACAGCTGTTGGCACAGGTGCGCGCGACCGTGCTCGGCAATGTCGGGACGATCATTGTTTTCCGCGTCGGCGGCGACGATGCGGCGCATTTGGAAGCGGAGATGACGCCCGTGGTCAAAGCAAAAGACATGGTCAATCTCGGTATGCAGCAGTTCTATATCAAAATGACGATCGACGGGGATACCTCCGATCCGTTTTCCGCCGAGACCCTGAAGATCCTGCCGCCGGAGCACGAATCTTTCAAAGACCGGATTTTAGAATATAATCATGCGACATACGCGCTCACGCAGGAGGAAGCGAAAAAGCGTATTGCTGACGAAGAAGCAGAGTTATTGGGGCTGGCTCCGGAGAGTGCGGCGCCGGAGGCGGAGATGCCGGCTTCGGAGTCGGGCGGCAGCGAACACCCCGAACCGCTTTTATAAATACGGTAAGATAAATCCATGGCCGATGTAAGCACCAATTATTTCGCAAAGACCAATTTTCGCGGACAGGAAAAGATCTTCGGCATCAAAACAGCGGATCGTCGTCAGCATACCTATGTGGTGGGAAAGACCGGCACGGGCAAGACGAACATGATCAAAAACATGGCGATCCAGGATATCTATTCCGGGCAAGGGGTCTGCGTCGTGGACCCACATGGCGAACTGGTCGAGGAACTTCTTGCCAAGGTCCCGGAATCGCGCAGGAGCGACGTGATCTATTTCAATCCGGCCGATACCGATTTCCCCTTGGGATTCAATGTACTCGAGGTGCCGGATCCCAAATACAAGCACCTGATCGCGCAGGGACTCATTGGTATTTTTACCAAGATTTGGGCCAATGTTTGGTCGGCGCGTATGGAATACATTCTGCAGAATTGTATTTTGGCGCTGATCGAAATGCCGGGGACGACGCTCTTGGGGGTTCAGCGGATCCTGACCGACCGCGAATATCGCCAGCGGGTTCTCGCGAATGTTTCCGATCCCGTGGTCAAAGCGTTCTGGCTCAACGAGTTCGAAGCGTGGGAGCCGCGATTCCGCAACGAAGCGATCGTTCCTATTCAAAACAAAGTGGGTCAATTTCTTTCGACCTCGCTCATCCGCAATATCGTCGGGCAGACAAAATCCAGTTTTGATGTATACGAATTGATGAACAACCGAAAGATCCTTTTGATGAACATTTCCAAGGGACGGATCGGCGAAGAAAACTCCTCGCTCTTGGGAGCGATGCTCATCACGAAGATCCAATTGGCCTCGATGGAGCGCGTCCGCATCCCGAACGAAGAAGACCGTCCGGATTTTTACTTGTATGTGGACGAGTTCCAGAATTTCGCGACCGAGTCCTTTGCATCCATTTTGTCGGAAGCCCGCAAATACCGCCTGAATCTTATCATTGCGCACCAATACGTCGGCCAGCTGGTGGAGCAATTAAATACGAAGGTTCGCGATGCGGTATTCGGCAACGTGGGAACCATGATCGTATTTCGCGTGGGAGCGGCGGATGCCGAGTTTTTAGAAAAGGAATTCGAGCCGGAATTTTTGCCCGCGGACCTCGTGGGCCTGCCGAACTACAATATTTATTTGAAATTGATGGTCAACGGCGTCACGTCGAGGCCGTTTTCCGCGACCACCATTCCGCCGATCGCGACCAATGCCAAAATGGCGGATCGGGAGCGCATCATTGAGGCCTCACGCAGCCAGTATGCGCGAGCAATCGCTCAAGTGGAGGAGGAGATCCGCCAATGGAGCACATCGTTGCCGGAAGTCGCGAGAGGTTTTGCGGCCGCGGGTGCGTTCGGCGCGCCTGCGGGCGCGCGCGGTACGGGGGAGAAATTCGATGCGACCTGCTGGATCTGCGGCAAAGCGACCCAGCTTCCGTTCAAACCCGACGGCCGCCGGCCTGTGTATTGTTCGGATTGTTTAAAAAAGATCGAAGCCGGCGAATTGCGGCCCATGCGGCCGTTGCCGCCCGAAGGCGGACGAGAGCAATTCGAGGGGGGGCTCGAAGAATTCGGAATTGAATTTGAGGGGCGGGCGCGGAAGGGGGGTGCGCCTGCCCATCCGTCTGCTGTTCGTCCGCCAGAAACGCCTAAAAGAACCGGGGCTTCGGAACGGCGTTCAGTAGAGCCGCACCGTCAGGCCGAACGGCGTCCTGGAATACCTACAGGACGCGTGCCGCATATTCGTGAGGGAGCACTGGTAACGCGACCGATAGCGCCCAAGCGCGCATTGTCACTTTCCGAGTTGAGGGCAAAAGCGCGTCGCGAACCGGAAGAAAAAAAGGAGCCGGCATTGGGAGATCTCCGGCACATGATCGAGGAAACCCTGAAAGAGCGAGAAACGGCTCCATCGGAGCAAAAACCGGCAGAACCGGCGGCGCCTCCGGTGGAAATGCCTACGGGACCGGAAAAACCCGAGGCCAAAACACTCAAACCCGGGGATAGCATCAAGTTTTAACGTCTTTATCATCGTGTTTTTCCATCCAAAATATGCTATAGCATATTTTGGATGGGTAGGGCGTTTTGACCTTCTTGAGGGCTTCGCTACAATCAGGGCAATGAACCCCGTTAGAAGTAAGAAATCTTCGATTTCTGCCCGGCTGCCGCTTGCGGCACGCGGGACTTCTAACGGGGTGAAATACGCCCTGATTTTCGTTTTGATGGCGGTTCCTGCGCTCGTGTCCGCCGCGGTCCGCATCAACGAGGTCGCATGGATGGGGACCGCAAATTCCGCAAGCGACGAATGGGTCGAGCCGTATTCGGATTCGGCCGAGAATTTAAGCGGGTGGGCGCTTGGAACGGCGGACGGAGGAATGAATGTTGCGCTTTCCGGCGCGATCGGCGCCGGCGGGTATTTTTTGATCGAACGAACCGATGACTCGACCGTTCCGAATATATCCGCGGATCTGATCGCGGCATTCGGGAACGGACTTTCGAATGACGGGGAAATTTTGTTTTTGAAAAACGTATCCGGCGCCGAGATCGACCGTGTGGATGCATCCGGCGGATGGCCGGCAGGCGACAAAACGACCAAAGAAACCATGCAGCGTTTGGGTTCGAATTGGCTTACGGCCGCTGGCACGCCAAAAACGGCGAACGCAGGAGGGAACGAACACGGGGAGGACGTTCAATCTCCGAACACGCCATCCGCGGTAAGTATGCCGCCAGACAACGCGCCGCGGATGTCGGTGGATGCGGGAGACGATCGCGCGGTTGTTGTTGGCGCTTCGATTCGGTTCGATGGGATCTTGTATGATGGCGCGGGTTCTCCGGTCGCGGGCGCGGATTTTTTGTGGAGCTTTGGCGATGGTGCGACCGCACGCGGCGCGTCGGTTTTTCACAGCTATCGTTTCCCGGGCGATTACACGGTTTTTCTTTCCGTGGCTTTTGGCGCGACTTCCATGACGGATCGCCTAACAGCGCGCGTGATGGCGAACAGTCTGTTGATCTCCGAGTTGAAGCCTGCCGATGGCGGCTGGATCGAAATTGCGAATACGTCCGCCTACGCGCTCGATATTTCCGGATGGGGGATCTCGAACGGGCAATTCACCTATTCCGTGCCCGCGCATACCGAGATTCGCACGGGCGCGCGACTCATCATTTCGAGTGACCTTATGAATATGGATTTTCCGTTATCCGGGATGGCGTATCTTTTGTATCCGAACGGTTCTCCTGCGCATGAATTTTCTTACGCGGGCGCACTCAAGTCCGATGAAAGTTTTCACGAGCGCGATGGCATCGTTAAGATCGGCATGGAAAGCCCCGGAAGCGATCGCTTCGTATTCCGGTCGCCGAGCGCCGTCAACTCAAAAATTCAGACGCAGACGACTGCGCCGGCCGGCGAGCCCGTAAAAGAAACAGCCGCGGTCCGGATGGCCGACGACGAGGGGCGCTCATTTCCTTGGAATTCGGTTTTGTGGATCGCGGCCGCGCTCGGGATCGGTATTGCCGGTGCCGCCGGCTATATGATTCTCCGCTTTCGCGGCATTTTGTAAAAACCCCGACACCCCGAGGGGAGTCCTCGGGGTGGATAACTCGCACTTATCCACAGCTTATGCACCCAAAGGACTCCCCTCGGGGTTATTGGGGGGATAAAAAGAAAATCCCGCAGATTAGCGGGATTCGGGAGATTTGGATTTGGGCGATTTGGATTCCGGTGGTTCGGACGCGGACGGGCCCGGATGATTAAGCAGATACCAATGCTCAAGGGTGCGGTGACCCATAGCAAAATGCACGGTAAAAAACCCAAAAAATAGCCAGTACACGAATTGAGACGCCTCGTTTTCATTCATCTGCTTCATGCCGCCGACGCCTAAGACGAATATCGTCTGAAAGAAAAAACTCGCGAGCATTCCGAGAATCGAGCACAAGAGAGACAGATAACACCATATTTCCTCGAGCGGTTTTCGGGGCGTATAGAGCCACAGAAGAATGGGGGCGAGCATCCCCCAGATCGCAAGTGACGGCGAAAAAAGTGGCGGGGAATTCGCGAAGACATAGACCAAAGGGACATTCAAAATCACCGTAATACAGACCCACGCGAAAAACAGAAAGATCCTCATCGGCCCTCCTTGCGGTTCGTGAAAGTACTTTGCGTCTAAATCAGGGTACTATATAAAATTTTATTTGTCAACCCCTTAATAGAGCGTGAATGTTTTGGCAAGAGATTCGCTAAGCGCGAAATTTTTAATGACATGGGCGCGAAGTTGGAGGCCGAGCCCTTCGGTAAGATGTGGGTCCGCGATCAAACGCTCGATCCCTGCCGCGATCTTTCCGGTGTTGCCTGCAGGAACCAAAAAGCCGGTTTTACCGTGCTGGATGATATCCGTATGGCCGCCGACGTCCGTTGCAATGACCGGCAGTTTCGCAAGCGCCGCTTCGAGAAGCGCATAGGGTGATCCGCTTGCGAGCGATGGAAGAATAAAGATATCGAATGCGGCGAGGTACGGATGCGCCGGCGCGGCATTCGTAACAAAGGTCACGTCGTTCTCTATTTTCAACGTTTCCGCCTTTTTCTTCAGTTCTCCGGACGCGCCG
>JACOVJ010000068.1 GCA_016177385.1 Candidatus Niyogiibacteriota bacterium | reverse complement strand
TTGGATCCAATTCTCGCTTCCGGAAGGGAGTCCCGCGCGCGGAGCGGAGTAGTTATTATAAGTTATCCACCCCTAGGACTCCCCTCGGGGTTCGCGGTAAAAAATGATCAATAAGACGAGTTTGAAGTTCATTGCGGTGTTTGTGGCGATCGTCGCGATATCGCTGATTTCGCTCTACATTCTGCAGACCTATTTTAGTCCGGAGCGCCAAGCTGCGCGCCGGCTGGCGGAGCTTGAGCGGCTGTATGCGGAGGATACCTACGGCGGCCAAACGCCGGAGGAGACCCTGCAGTTGTTCATCGACGCCCTGAAAGCGGGGGATATTGAGCTGGCAAGTAGGTATTTCCTGCCGGAGGACAGGGAGGAGATTAATGGGGATTTAGTAGCCGCTCGGCAGGCGGGTCAGCTTGAAGATGTGATATCGCGTGTTATGGCACTAAAATCACACGGCATCAAGGATGATTCTGTAATTTTTACGAGCGTCGGTGAAGATAACATTGTAGAATTTCAGGCGACGCTTGGGAAAAATCAGGGAGGAGTATGGAAATTCATCGACTTATAAAAAAATGTATTTTTTATGCGGTCACAACTTTGTTGTGGCCGTCTTTGTTGTTTGCCTACGAAGTCGGAACGCATGCGGCGCTGACAGATAAAACAATCGATTTTTTTAACATCCAATTTCCGACTTTAAAAATAGCTGATCCCGGAAAGGAATCAATAAAAGTGGGGAGTATTGCTGAAGACGATGGCGCGCGTTTCTTTCATCATTTTTATGACCCCGTATACGAACGTGGGCTTTTTGGATTTTCGAGTTCCAAACTTTGGGCAGAGGCGACCATTGAGCAGGGCGGCTTGGCGGCGGTCGGCGCCGGCGGCATTAAAGAGCTTTTTTCAACCGAAGACGATTATTCGTGGGAACGCGGTATTTATGAATATGCATGGGGGGATAAAAAGAGAGGGCTCGAAACGCTCGGGCATATTTTGCATTTGATACAGGACGCGAGCGTGCCGGATCACACGCGGAACGATCCCCACCCGCCGATTTCGGATTGGGGAAGTCCCTATGAACATTGGACCAAGAAATTTGAAAGCGGATTCGAGATGGCGGGCATTGCGAATCAAACACCAACTTTATTTAATTCGCTCAAAGATTTTTTTGGAAATCTTGCAACGTATTCGAACAATAATTTTTTCAGTAAGGACACAATTTTTGATGAATCTTATGAATCTCCGAGGGTTTTCAAAAGAGATATTATAAGATTGATGAATGGAGAAGAGCAGCTTTTTGGCTACGGATTAGATAAATATGGTGAATACAGACTAGTTTTAATTAAAAAAGACATAGTCAAAACAACAGAAGAATATTTTATTAAAGATAACGATGACCTCATTCTCTCTGACTACTGGTCCCGGCTTTCCAAACAAGCCGTTCTTCATGGCGCTGGCGTTATAAAATTATTCTTCGATGAGGTTGAAAAAGAAAAGCAGACCAAAGCGCTCTACGCGAAAAACCGCACATGGTTCCAGAAAATTTTTGATGCTTCGCGCGATTCCATTTTTAATATCTCGGCGGCGCTTTATGGCTCGAGCGTTACGCTCGAGGATTTAGCCGACTCGGAAGTTAAACTTCCAAGTGATGAAGTAAACACTTCAAACCAAGGTTTAACCTCAGGAACAGATGAGGTTAAACCTTTGGCTAATTCCGGAACCGAATCTCCTCAACCAAGTATCGAGGTTCGGCCTCTCAGCGCTCTTGAGGCCGAACCTCATGAATCCCGTTACGATCCGAATCCGCCGATGCGGGATGCGGTGTCGGGACTCATCGCGATACCGGCCGGCTCCGCCGGCGCGGGCGGCGAGGCGCCGCGCGCGACGGAACCGGTTATCATTTCCATCGAATCTCTATTGGAAACAGCGACTTCAACAGACGAGGCCGCAACATCAACGCCGGAGATGGAAAACGCATCTTCCACGCCGCCGGTGAATATGGACATTGTGGCGTCGTCAACCGAAAGCACAATAGAAATTTCCGAAGGCATGGTGGTCCGCATCGAGATCGCGTGGTTGGGTACTGCGACATCGTCCGCCGACGAATGGATCGAGCTGTATAATCCGACAGGAATAGACATCCCGCTCGAGCACTGGTTCATTCGCGCGGCGGATGGCGTGCCGTTCATTGAACTCAATGGCATCATTCCAGCAAAAGGATTTTATCTGATCGAGCGCACGGACGATGACACGGTCAGCGATATCACGGCGGATTTGATCGCGCCATTCAGTGGAAGTGGCAACGGTTCCGGCCTCGAAAATGGCGGTGAAAAGTTGTTTCTCAAATATTTTGACGGAGAAGCGACAACAACGGTGGATGAGGTTGGGACGTTGGGGCCGCTCGGTCGATGGTGTACGGGCATCGCATCGCCATGGTTTTGGACCATGGAGCGTTATGACGCGAATGCATCCGGCAATGATTGCGCGAATTGGGGCAGGAACAACCAAATGTTTTTTAACGGTCATGATGCCGGAGGCGCGCGGATCATCGGGACGCCGAAAGCGAAAAACAGCGTGAGTTATCAGATCACAAACGGGACGACGCTCATGGCCGATAAAACACTTACAAAAGAAAATTCGCCCTACGTCGTCCCGAGCGACGGAGTGACGATCGCGGCAGGGGTGACGCTTGCGATCGAACCCGGCGTCGTTATCAAATTCTCGATCGCCAACGAGCCGGCGTTTGTTGTCCGCGGAGCGCTTCGCGCCGAGGGAGCGCTTACTGACCCGATTGTTTTTACGGCGTTTGCCGATGACGAGTACGGAGGCGACCTGAATCATGACGGCGCATGCGAGCCGGCGAACGCATCATCAACGGCGCGGTGTCCCGCGCCGGGCGGCTGGAAAAACATTTCTTTTGAACCAACAAGTAAAAACTCTGTCTTGCGGAATGTCATCGCCCGTTATGGCGGGCGGTGGTTCACGAATATGCTCATTCGCTCGTCCGTTGTCGTGGACCGAACGGATGTTATTTTGGACGGCGTGACGGCCGAATATTCGATGAAACACGGATTGTATCTGAACGTGTCGTCGAGCACCGTTCAGAATTCTCATTTTGACGACAATGATAGCGATTCGAGTTCCGCGGGGCTTTTCGTAGTTCGCGGTGCGCCTGAGATCCGCAATTCAACATTTTCAAACAATGCCATCGGTCTTCGCGTCGAAAATGCGACAACAACACTCGAGAATGTCGAATTTGCGGGAAATGCGCTGGACATTCAGGCGGTCAATGCGGAAATCCTTTGCATCGCGAATTGCATTGCATCAACGACATTCCCGAGTCCGCTCTGGTGATGCGCTCGGACATGTGATATTCTCGCGCCAGAACCTATGCGAACCGGAGACGGGCGATGCTGAACTTTGAGTATCCGCTTGGCTATGTCCGGTCGCAACTGCCGGACATCGTCGAGCTCGAAAAAGGGCAGGATAATCTTGTTTCATTCCGGTTTCCGGGGGACGAGGGCGAGGGAATCCTTCCGTGCTTCCAGATCGTTTTTCATTTGAAATTCGACACCGAGCGATATCCTGATGAGGATTATGTTTACGATCGCTGGCTCCGGTGCCTGAATCATGACCGCGCCATCTACATTGCGCATCATATGGTGGGGGAGGAGGTGTACCCCGGAAAATTCATCGATACGGTAAAGAACGTTTTTAAAACCGACCCGTCCATGCGATTCGTGGAACGGAACTGATATCGGCCCTTGACAAGGGGCCGATATTTTGATTCGATGGCGGCGGGTTTTAAACTGTCGGTAAACCTTCCAGAAAGGAGACAACCATGCTGAGCATGGAGCAGTACGCGAAAAACATCGGGACCGTGATTCAGCGCCATCGGGTGGACAAGGACATCACGCTGCACGCGCTTGCGACCGCGTCGGGTTTGGAAGAAGCGCAAATGAAAACCATCGAAGACGGAAAATCGTTCCCGAGTTTGCAACGGCTCATTAAGATTGCGAATTACCTGAAAATCAAACCCGGCTGGCTGCTGATCGAAGCGGAGATCGCGAATTTTCCGGACGACATCGCGAAGACCTTCAAAGATGCGATCCGGACATCCAGCGCCATTCTCGATATCGCGGATTTAGTCCTTCGCTCTGGACAGAGTGCGCAAGAAATTTACGAGAAAATGAAGAAGTAGCCACCGTCGGCCTCGAGCCGGCGGTTTTTTTAAAGATAACCCGAGGGGAGTCCTTAGGAGCGAGATATGGACTACCCTCGGGGTTATTTGACTTTTGCTACAGAAGTGCTATAATTAAAAATGTTCGTTTTCAGCAAATCCAGTAAATCGAACCACGGAGGAGCATGAGGCCCCGAATAGAGAAAAGGAAATTCGTCTACCACGGAAAAGTGGATGACCTCATCTATGTATTCGAAAAGCTCGGCATTGGGGTTGAGCGGGTCGGCGATGCCGAAACGCGGCTAAAGATCCGGCTCACCGAAGGCGATGCGCACGTACTGGAACAGCAGCGGACGCAGGCGCTCGTATGCATGGTGCGCGACGCGAACTTTTTTGTGTATCTTGCGCAGAGCGCTCGTGTTCATCCGGAGCGTGTGAAGATCCGTTTGGTTGTGTTGGTTGACGATGGAGAACGCGCATACGCGCGGCCGGAATCCATGCCCGCGCCCCTTCAGCGAGGCGGGAAACGATTTTCGTGGGAAGCTGTTGTCGTTTAGCCCCTCTTCGGAGGGGCGCTTTTTTGTTATAGTGGCGCCATGGAAAGCGAAGCTCAAAAGAAAAAGCGCGCGGCGGAAATTTTGCGGCGTTTGAAAAAGCACTACTCCGATGCGAAGATCGCCTTGAAATACGGCAATCCCATTCAATTGCTGGTCGCGGTCATCCTGTCCGCGCAGTGTACCGATAAAAAAGTGAACGAAGTGACCGCCCGACTTTTCAAAAAATACAAAACTGCAAAGGATTTTGCGGTCGCAAATCCGAAAACATTCGAGAAAGAAATAAAATCCACCGGATTTTATCGCGCCAAGGCGAAGAGTATCATCACATCAGCAAAAATGCTGGTTGAAAAATACGGCGGTACATTGCCGAAGACAATGGAAGAAATGACCACGCTCCACGGCGTCGCGCGCAAGACCGCGAACATCGTCCTCAGCAACGCGTACGGCGTGGTGGAGGGAATCGCGGTGGATACGCACGTGCGCCAGTTCGCGAACTATTGCAACTTGTCGGCGCATAGCGACCCCGTAAAGATCGAGCGCGACCTGATGGCGCTGTTTCCGAAAAAAGAATGGTTCCGGCTGGCCTACCGCATCATCAACTACAATCGTGAAATGAAAAACAAGGCGAACCGTGAAAGCGCGAAAATCCATCTTCAGGACCTCTGTCCCAACGCACCGGCGTAGTCAAACAAAAAAGCCAGAGCTTAACTCTGGCCGTTGCTGACGAGAACCCGTTTGATGAGCGGATTGATGCAGGTGAGCATCTCATAAACCGAGGTTCGGGCGCAATGCGCAAGTTCGTGCGCCGAGACGAATTCGCTCCCGTCCGTTCCGATGAGCGTCGCGATATCCTCCGGTTGTGCTTCCGGAATATCCGCTACATCCACGTTCATCATGTCCATCGAGACCCGTCCAAGAACTTTTGCGCGTTTTCCGCGGATCAAGACATGCGCTTTGCGCGAAAGCGCGCCGCGATAGCCGTGCCAATAGCCGACCGGCAAGAGAGCGACCCTCGAATTGCGGGTCAGTTTTTCGCTGAATCCATAGCCGATGCGTTCGTCTTTCGGAAAATTTTTGATATCCGTGACGATCGTTTTCCATGAAAGAACGGGCTTCAAGACGCTGTTCGGAAAAGCGACGGCGGGCGTACGACTTGGCCAATATCCGTAGAGCCCGATACCGATGCGAACCATATCGAAGTGCGCTTCGGGATGGGCGAGCGCGCCGGCTGTGGCCACGGCATGAATATGCTCCGGCCACAATTTGTTTTCCGGCATCCCGTCCGCGATATCCGAAAAGAGCGCGATCTGCGCGCGGGTTTCTTTGGAAAATTTGGGATCGCCGGCTGCCGCCAAATGCGTGTACAGCCCGTCCAACAAGATATCGCCGTTATCCCTAAGCACGGTGAGCGCTTCGAATACCTGCGGAAGTTCGGACAACGAGAAACCCTGCCGGTGCATTCCGGTATCGATTTTGATGTGGATATACAAAGGAATGAGCTTGGGGAGCAGGGTGAGTTGCGTTTCGCGCAGATTTTTCAGATCCGCCATTCCGGCGATCGTGATCGCAATGCCATTGGAAGCGGCGTCCGCGAACCGATCTTTCAACGTATGTCCGAGGACCAAAATATCGCTCACGATGCCGACATCGCGAAGCGCGAGCGCTTCCACGATGGAATCCACCGCGAAACAATCCGCCCCCGCGTCTTGAAGCGCCTCGGCGGTTTCCATCAGGCCGTGCCCGTAGGCGTTGGATTTGACAACCGCCATCACGCGGCAATGCCCGCCCGCATGCTTTTTGAAAAATCGATAGTTGTGTTTCAATGCGTCCGTATCGATCTCGATCCATGTTCGCAATCCGTCCATGAATCCTTTCTAAATTTTAAACAGCAATTTGGTTCGAGCGTACTATAGACGGAATCCATTGTCCATGCGGGTGTACGCCGTATTTCTAATTACTTGTCAATAATTCAGTTCGATGCACTAAGGACTTGACGCAGGAACCGGGTTCGATTAGGATGGATCCACGGCCGCAGAACACGGGCACGAATACGATAAGACCCGTGGAGGCATCCGACCCTGAAAAGGGGAGGTTCCTTGTGTGCGGCCATGAGCCGCAATTTTTTTTAAATCCTATGCCAACCACGCGAGCGCTTAAAGAAACCATCATTCGCGATGCGCACGAGAAAGCCGAACGGGCGAAAGTCACGGTATTTTTAAATTTCCACGGGGTGAAGACCCCGGATATGAATAAACTCCGGACGGCGCTCCGGAAACTCGGCAGCGACCTGAAGATCATTAAAAAAACGCTTCTTGGGCGTGTACTCAGCGGGCTTGGGATCGCGGGAAGCGCGCCGGCGCTTGAGGGCGAAACTGCTGTCGTGTTCGGGTACGAGGAAGCGTCCGGAGCGGCGAAAATCATCAAGAATTTTTCAAAAAAGAACGGGGGGTTAACAATCATGGGTGGCATCCTTGCGGGGCAGTATGTCCTTGCGGACGCGGTGAAGCGGTTCGCGGACATTCCGCCGCGCGAAGTATTGTATGCCCAGTTGGTGGGCGTGCTGGCGTCGAGTGCGAGCGGATTTGCTCGCGTGTTGTCGGGGCCGGCGCGATCCTTGGTCGGTGTTATTAATCAATTAAGTAAAAGATAAACGTATGGCGGAAGAAAAAAATGTCGAGATTCCGGCGAAGTTCAAGGATATGGTGGATGCGATCTCCAAAATGAGCGTTCTGGATCTTTCGGAGTTGGTAAAAGTGCTTGAAGAGAAATTCGGTGTCTCGGCCCAACAAGCGATGGGTATGCCCATGATGATGCCGCAAGCGGGCGCTGCGGATGCGGGCGCGGCAGAAGAGAAGACCGCGTTCACGGTCGAATTGAAGAATGCCGGCGGACAGAAGATCCAGGTCATCAAAGTACTTCGCGAAGCATTGGGTCTGGGATTGAAAGAGGCAAAGGATCTGGCCGATGCCGCGCCGAAAGCCGTGAAAGAAAATCTCAAAAAAGAGGACGCCGAGGACCTGAAGAAAAAACTGGAGGCCGCGGGCGCGGAGGTAGTGCTTAAATAACGAATGCATCCATGGCCGCCGATATCCTTTCCGAACTTTTCTCCGATACGCGGGTAAAAGTCATGCGGTTGTTCCTGCATAATCCGCAGGCCGCTATGGATATCGAGGAGGCGGCGGAACGTTTGGCGCTCGAGCCTAAACCGGTTCATGCCGAGGTCCGCATGCTCGCGCGGATCGGTTTTTTGCAGACGGCCGGCAAGACAGGCAAAAAAGAAGCAAAAACGCATTCGGGTGCGGCAAAAGCATCGGCGCGCTGGATATTGAATTCGGATTTTGAATTGCTCCGGCCGCTAAAAACCCTGTTGATGACCGAAGCGCCGCTGTCCAACGCGGCGCTCCTGAAGCGGTTCGATGCGGCATTCGGCAACCGGCTGAAGCTCATCGTGCTCGCGGGCGTGTTTTTGGATCAGGACAGTGCGCGGGCGGATATTTTACTGGTGGGCGACGGCGTTCACCGGACGCGCCTCGAGCGCGTTGTAAAGACGCTCGAAGCCGATTTCGGCCGCGCCGTGAACTACGTGTATTTTACGAGCGAGGAATACGATTATCGCATGAAAATGTCCGACCGGTTCCTGCGTGATATCCTGGCGACGCCGCACGAAACCCTGGCGAATCGTTTGGAGTCGAAAAAGGCGTAGCTCTATACTGAAAGGAGCGCACGCGCGCGTAGCTCAGTTGGTTAGAGCGTTCGATTCACATTCGAAAGGTCCCTGGTTCGAGTCCAGGCGCGCGCACTTGACGGGTTAATTTTTATAGTTTATACTCGTACCAGGTTCATTAACGGCGGTTTTTTACGCCACAACCAATCGTAAGGAGGTGCCGCATGGAGCTGTTTTGGAGCGTGTATATCGCCAGTCTCGTGGTCGCATGGATCCTTTCTTTCATTCTTTGGCGTACGCTCAAGCGTCCGTATCCGATCAACTGGAAAATCCCGGCAGGAGCCGATCGGTACACATGGTATCGCGATCGGTTTTTCCCGGCGCTCGACGGGGGTGTCTGTTTGCCGCCCGAGGTTTTTTTCGAAAGAGCGAAGGCGGGCGATTGGAAAACGAACTTGATCGGCGGCGTGCTGTTCCCCGGTCTTTCCATGCGTCTGCGCTGGGAAGACGAAACCAGCGGACATCGGTATTACACGACGAT
>JACOVJ010000069.1 GCA_016177385.1 Candidatus Niyogiibacteriota bacterium | reverse complement strand
GGATTTCGAAACCATGGAAAGCCGCTCCGGCGCCTGACCGCAAAACCCGCCCCCATCATTTATGGTGGGGCTTTTTATGTAATCCCGCGAAGACATACGACATACACTAAACATACGCTATAGCGTATGTTTAGTGTATGTCTGATTTATATGTTTTCCTTCTTCTTTTCTTGCAAAAGCGCGCGCCCCGTGCTATAAAGAACGACAATGGCTTTGACGCTTCCGTTCTCACCCATCCATATCGAGGAACGAAAAAAGCTCGACATCCGTCCAGGCGACACCGTGCGGGTGTGGCAGCGCGTAACCGAAACGGATAGCGCCAAGCCGGGCGCGACCAAAAGCCGCCTGCAGGCATTCGAAGGGTTGATCATTGCGCGTAAACACGGCACGGAGCCGGGCGCTACGTTCACGGTTCGCAAGATGACGCAGGGCATCGGGGTTGAACGCATTTTCCCGCTCTATTCCCCGACCATTGAAAAGATCGAGTTGGTTTCGCGCTCGAGCGTGCGACGGGCGAAACTCTATTACATCCGCGACAAGGCCGCGCGCGAAATGCGCAAGAAAATGAAGAATCTCGAATATATGGACACGACCGTCCTCGATACGGAAACCGTAAAGGAGGATACTGAGGATACGGCGGATAAAAAACCCGCCAAGAACAAGAAAAAGTAATGTGGAATGCGGCCGTGGCGAAACTGGCAGACGCGCTAGCTTGAGGGGCTAGTGGGGGCAACCCCTTGGAGGTTCAAATCCTCTCGGCCGCACTAGTTGCTTTTTTACAGCCAAAGTCGTAAGTTATAGTTGGAACGGTTCCTCTGGAGAAAATCCGGTGAAATGGAAATTGATTTCGGTGTATCTTCTGATTGGAATTTTTTGGTCCGCGTTTGCGCTCACCCAACAGATCAAAATGAAGGAATGCTGCGGGCCGAATGACGGCGCCGTCATCGCGGCAAGTTCACTGACCAATGCATTTGCATGGCCGATTGCTATGCCCTACGGCATCTATCGCCTGGCAACGGAATAGTTGACGAATCGCCATCGCGTTGTATAATCAACGCGATTTGTTTTTTGAGAAAAGGAGTCGGACCATGAAATATCCACTTGAGCCGTTCAAATACATCGTGACGGAGATGCTTCCGCTCCCGACCGAGGCGGAACGAAAAAAACTGCTCGAAGACGCGTCCTACAATCTTTTCGAGGTCCCCGCAGACCGAGTGACGCTCGACTTGCTGACGGATTCCGGAACCGGCGCCATCACACGCGAACAGCAGGCCTGTTCCGCGCGCGGCGATGAATCCTATGCGGGTTCCCCAAGTTGGCTCCGCCGCCTGAAACCGTCCATTCAAACGTTTACCGGACTCTACGGGGATGTCGTTCCGGTGCATCAGGGCCGCGGCGCTGAAAACGTGCTTGCGGATATCTATCTGAACAGAGACGACGTCGTTCTCTCAAACACCCTCTTTGACACGACGCGCGGTAATTTCGAGCAACGCGGCGCGCTCTGTATGGATTGTCCCGCCGATGAATATTCATCGGAGCCGGACGGCGCCTTCAAGGGCAATATGAACATTCGGCTTCTTGAAGACAAGATCAAATTCTATAAAGACCGCGTCAAGCTTATTGTTTTAGTGGCAACTAACAATTCTGGCGGCGGCCAGCCGGTCTCCACGCAGAACATTGAGGCCGTTTCGTTCATCGCAGGAGAACACAACATTCCGTTTTTGCTCGACGCCTGTCGGATCGCAGAAAACGCATTTTTCATTCACCGTCATTCCGTTCGGGTTCACGATGACTGGGCGTCGGTCCCTGAAATCATCCAAGCCGCGTTCCGCCACGCCGATCTTGCTTTCATGAGTTTGAAGAAAGATGGCCTCGCGCACATGGGCGGATTCATTGTTGTGAATCGCAAGCAGTTGGTGGCTTCCCGCACTCGCGCGATCCAAGTCGGTGCCATTCTCAAGGAAGGATTCAAAACCTACGGCGGCATGTCGGGCAAGGATATGGAAATCGCCGCACAAGGACTTCGCGAAGTGGTGAATCCGGTCTATCTCCGGCACCGCGTCGGGCAGGTAGAATATCTGCACGCAAAACTCAAAGCACTCGGGTATCCGTTGGTGGAACCCGCCGGCGGACATGGCGTTTTCATTGACGCCAAAGCGCTCCTGCCGCACATCCCGCCCGAACAATTTCCCGGACACGCGCTTGCGGTCGCGTTTTACGAAAAAGGCGGGATCCGCGGCGTGGAGGTTGGCTCGCTTATGTTCGGAGAAAACGCGCGGCGCGAATTTCTGCGGCTCGCCATCCCGCGGCTCATGTATACCGAAAATCACATGGGATATGTTGCGGCGGTCGCCGCCGAGATCTTCAACGACCGGCACGCTCTCCGCGGCTTCCAGATCATCGAAGGCGCCGACGACCCCGCACGTCATTTCTCCTGCAAACTGAAACCTCTCTAATCGAGCACTGAACCCCCAAGGAGATACCCCATGCCGGAATCCAAAAACGGATTGGAAATAACTTTCGCTGTCCCTGTGTATGAAACACTCTCCGGCGTTAGCCCCGGAGGAGTTATCTTCTTTCACCAGTTCATACAACACCATGATCGGATAGCGAATACGATCATCCTTAGACAGGACTACGACGTATTTGAAAGCCTCACGGACCACCATTTTCTTTTCAGAGGCGCGGCGCCGGATGCGGTCGAATTCCACGTGAGAAGCGACCTTATACGCAAAATCAAAGTTCTCGGAAAAGATACCGTCGTCTTTCCCAAGTGAATAGAGCCCCCATACCTATCCGTAGGTATAGGGGATTTTTGTTGCTTTTCGCCGTTTTTTGACGTATAATAACTTCGCTTGTATATGGTGGGCGTAGCTCAATTGGTTAGAGCATCAGCCTGTGGAGCTGAGGGTTGTGGGTTCGAGTCCCATCGTCCACCCTGTCCGTCGTCCATCGCTAACAGCCGCTTTCCCGCGGCTTTTCTTTTTCCTTGGCGTGCCTTTATGATGGAAAAATGGGCTCCATCGAACGCATCCATCCCGAATTGAATCCCGAAGACATTCCTCCGAGCACGGCCCCGGCGGAGGAGATCGAAAAAATGAAATTGGAGGGTAGGGTCGTGCCGTTTAAAAAAGCCGAGCGTCAGTTATTGAACAAGCAAAAATTTTGGGAGAAAAAACAGGCTACGGAAAAAGAATCGCCGGACAAAAAAGGCGCCGAGCGATTGAAAGAATACCGCTCGCTTACATGGGAATACGGGTGCGGCATTGATGTGGAGCCGCGCTGGTGCGTATGGGGATACGGGCTCGACCGTGGACGAGGGGTGCTCTTTTGGATCAAACCGATGCCGGACGACGAACTCATCGCGCACCGCATCGCGAAACTGATCAACGAACTCGGCGGCAAAGCCCGCGCGGAAAAAACGGAATGGAACGAAACGCTCAAAGGCACAGCGGTCTACGAAAAAAATTCAACGCTCGATCTCTGATCCGGCGCACTAAACCCATGAAAAAAGACATCCGCGTCGTTAATTTCCTCTACGAGGTCGGGATCTTGGCCCGAACCCCGCGAAGCGGCTTCTTTTTTCTGGGCTCGGGCAAGCAAAGCGTGGCCGAGCACATGAACCGCACCTCCTACATCGGCTACTGCCTCGCGCATCTTGCCGGCGATGTCGATATCGGCAAAGTCGTGCAAATGTGCCTTTTTCATGATATTTCGGAATCGCGCATCTCCGACCTCAATTACGTCCACCAAAAATACACCGAGCGACTCGAAGAAAAGGCGCACACGGATCTTGCCGCTTCGTTGCCGTTCGGTAAAGAACTCAAAAAATTGATCGACGAATATGAGGAGCGCAAAAGCAAAGAGTCGCTCCTTACGAAAGACGCGGATTCCATTGAATTTTTGCTGTCGCTCAAAGAACAATGGGACATCGGCAACACCAAAGCCAAAACGTGGATCCCGAGTTTGCTCAAACGCATCCGGACGCGTGAAGGAAAAATGATCGCGAAAGCGGTGATGAAAACCGATTCCGATCGCTGGTGGTTCGGCGATAAAAACGATTCCTGGTGGGTGAATCGGAACAAAAAGGGATAGTCGGAAGTTGACGGATAGAGTACGGCGTGGTATAGTTGATTTCGTTGATCCTAACCGGTTCTTTGACTTTTATGCGGAGGGTTGAATGGATACCCAGTTCCGGCCTGACCTTATCAAAGATTATATCCGCCAGCTCGTGCCTGCATTAGGGGGCGTTCACACGCCCGTCGAACCAACGAAATTGCGCCACTTGTTCGATGCAAAAGATTACGCGGGCATGCTTGCCGAGATCCAGCGGACCATGCGCCTTCATTGCAAAGTTCAACTGATCGAGGAGGAATATCCGCCTGAGTTTTCAAAAACTAAAGGGGCACGGGTTCATATTCCTCGATCACTTCCCTCCTATGATGACTCCGCATTTGCTCAAGCGTGCATACTCGTCTGTATCAACAAAAAATCTCCGTTCTTTCCCTTCCCTTTTGAATGCCTCGTAGCGCTAATGGCGCACGAACTCGCGCATATCATCCTTCGTGCGATCCAGCATCCCTTGCAATACAGCGAGGAAGCCACTGATTTAACGGCCATGATCCTCGGCTATGCCAACTTTTTCACGGATTGCCTTGATCGTCCGGTTTTTCTGCGCGATTCGATAAAAAATCGGTTTCGGACTTTTTTCTACAAACTCATGAGGAAAAGCCCACAGGACTTTTTGGCCGTCGGCCGCTTGGGGCCGAACGGGATAACATTCGCTGCGACGCTTATCCTGACACACCAAGAAAAATACTTCCATCATCTGTAGGCGGTCCCTCGGCCGCCTTTTTCATTTCCCGAACACAACCGAAAGATTCCG
>JACOVJ010000074.1 GCA_016177385.1 Candidatus Niyogiibacteriota bacterium | reverse complement strand
GGGCGCGCTACCCGTTGGAATGGGACGCGCGCCGAACCAATTCTTCCAGGTCGCTGCGGGCGAATTCGAGATCGCCCGCCTTGGGATCGGTCTGCATTTCGGCCACGGCCGCGATGCTCTTATCGACCGCGGTCATGGTCTTTTCGTTTTCCGTCAACAATCCGTCGGCTTTCGCGATCTGCGCCTCGTAGAGCGCGATGCGCTCCTTGAGCGTTGCGATCTCATCCGAATCGTTTTGCGACATCGCCGTGATTTTTTCAAGCTCGCGCATGCGCTTTCGCGCGTACTCGATCTTGATGCTTCCGGCGCTTTGCAGATGATCCGCGATGGAACGCAAGTTATTCATGACGCTCGCGTAAACTTGGAGCGCCGTTGCCAAGAACCGGCCAAACGTGAGTTCGCCCGCATCCAGCTTCTGTTTGAGCATGTTCTGGAACGCGTCGAATTTCCCTTGGATCAAACCGAGTTGCGCGAGCGCCTGCTCCGCGATGGCCTCTCCGCCTTCGACGGAACGGCATTCCTGCAACCGTTCGTGCAATTCCGCGAGCGCCTCCTTGCTTTGGCGCGCGAGACGCTCCTTGAATTCCCTGATGTAGCGCGTCTCAAAAACGTCGCGGCGCAAGCCGAAATTCCATACCCAGCTCGCGGCGCCGACGACGACTGCCGCCGACGACACCATGATGAGCGGGAACGCGAACCCGGCGACCAGCCACGGCGCCAAAAGCGCCGCAAAACCGATGCCGCCGATCATCAATGGATACGTGGCGGCAGGACTCAGGAAAATGGCCTTGTGCACGGACCGCGCGATCGCCGCTTCGGAAAAATCCGCGAGCATCGGCGGTCCCCGGCCTACGTGTTTTGCCGGAAACTTCGTTTTCATCGGACCTCCTTTCTAGAGCGGATCGGCCAGGAACAGAATTTCCACGCGGGGAAGGCGATACTTTTGATACGCATCGTCATCCTCGCCCGCAGGCTTCTTCATCGGCTTAGTGCCTCCGTGCCCCACGGCCCGCATCCGGTTCGCATCCACCGAATACGTCACTTCGAGATAACGCTGGACGCTTTCCGCGCGTTCTTGTGAAAGCCGCAGATTCTCGTCGGCATTACCTCGCGTGCCTGTATGTCCCTCGACCAAAATCCGGTATTTCGGATAATGCCGAAGGGTTTCGACCATGCGATCAAGTTTTTCCCTCTCCGGAAGTTCAAGCATTGCCTTGCCGGATTGGAATTGAATGGGTTCCACTTTGACCGCGCCCACGCGGCGGAGTTTCCCCCAGCCGTCGCTTGAAAGCGCCGTAAAGGACGCCGTCAGCGGATCCGTGATCTCGTTCGCATCCAGAACGCCGCCCGATGCTTGAAATGCGGCGGCGATTGGTTGCGATGCGATCAAGCGATACAAGAAATCCTGTTTCGGTGGTTCCCCGGGAAAATCACCGCTATCTTGAAGAATGCCGATGGCGGATTCCATGTTTTTGACCAGCTCGCTGATGGTAATGCCCGATGTGACCATCGCATTGAACCATTTTTCCACATTTTCGGTGAGCGTTACCCACCGGACGCCGGCAAGCATGGCCTTCGCCACGTCTTCCGAAACGTCCGTTTCCTGTTTGACACTTTTGACGAGCGCATCGGGATTGTCGCGATAGTACTGAAGAACGTCAAAATAGTTCGTAAGAAGCAATTCGACCGCATCCGGATGATTTGCAAGGAACGAGCGGTTCGCGATCAGAATATCCACGATGACGCCTTCCATGTCCTCGGTCCCGATCAATTTCACGAAACCTTTGCCGAGGGCTCGCGAAACATCGGGCTCCCACAGTACGGCGACGTCCACGTCGCCATCTTGGAGTTTTTCCCACGCTTCTTCCGACCCCGCCGTTTCCACCATCCGTCCTTTTGTCAGCAGTTCGGGCATGCCGAAATGCTTTGCAACGGTTTTGATCAGATGATGACTCGGCGAGCCCGGCGTTCCTGCGAACTTCACCTGCGTGTTGGCTTTGAGCACATCCAGATTCGGAACGATCTTGCCGTTCGCGACGATCGCGTCGCCGCCCTTGGAT
>JACOVJ010000072.1 GCA_016177385.1 Candidatus Niyogiibacteriota bacterium | reverse complement strand
GGTTTCCTCCGTAGAAAGGGGCTCCACGAGCACCCGATCCCCAAATGGCTGGACTAATAACATAATAAAATATTTATAGGGCTAAACCCGAAATCCAATTTAGAAGCCCCGCAGGCGCTTTGCATGGTGTTTTTTGGCTATAATTTCGCGAAGCGGGAGGCCAAAAAACAAAGCGCCGAGGATGGAGCTTGAATTTCGCTGGAAATTCAAGCGTATTCTAAAAGGGATTTCGAGATTCGCATTTTATTTGGCACTCCCGACCAAAGAGTGCTAATTGTTTTTACAAGACGCATTATAGCCGAACGAAAAAATGTGTCAAGTCCCAAAAGGTGGCCTTTAAAATAAATCCGGACCGCGATGGTCCGGATCACTGCTAGTCGGTCGGGATAAGATAGAAAAAGCGAAGCCCCATCGTATCGATTTCGGTGGAGTCCATACCGCAACCGGGATCAATGAATCGGCGTGTATAGACCAACCCCAATCCTCCTCCAAGATTGTCGCCATCGCCACTAAAAGCGTATCCGAGGGATGCGCCAGTTTTATAACCCTGCGCATAACACTTTCCGCCGTCATCATTATACGCCCTACCTTCAAGACGCCCAACAAAAAGATCGAACGCAACGGGATCCATGCGAAGCGGAAGCTCGGCGCCATATTCGACAAAATCGAATTTTTCATCCAGATATCCGTTCCGCTCGTCGTCAAATAAGGAGATGCCCAAACTGAAGAATCTAGCGATAATGAGTATCGGCGCTTTGACATCCAGACCATCGGATGCCGCTAGATCTAAATTGACTCCGAGTTTGAAATCGCGTTCGATTCCGGTGTAACCATGTGCCGCTGTTGCAATGCCGAACAAAAGAAAAAATCCGCAGATCAAGGCGGAAAATTTCATTGCCGATCTCCTTTCAAGAATCGATTCTCTAGGCACATCCTACACTGTCCACCTGCAATGTCAATTCCAGCCAAGATATGATAAAATACTTTCAGAATTTCGTTTAAAGAGGTACAACCATGGCTTATAGTGAAAAAGTTCTCGACCATTATGCGAACCCGAAGAACGCGGGGTCGCTCGACAAGAACGCCCCCGATGTCGGCACCGGACTCGTCGGCGCCCCTGAATGCGGCGACGTGATGAAACTGCAGATACAGGTGGACGAAAATGGCGTTATCGTGGACGCGAAATTCAAAACGTTCGGCTGTGGGTCAGCCATCGCATCCTCCTCGCTCGCGACCGAATGGATCAAGGGCAAAACGCTCGAGGAGGCCGAGAAAATCAAAAACGTGGACATCGTGGAGGAGCTGTCGCTCCCGCCCGTGAAGATCCACTGTTCGGTTCTCGCGGAGGACGCCATCAAATCCGCCATCGCGGATTACAAGAAAAAACACGGTGCTCCGGCGCCCTAGCAATGACCACGAGCCCTCGGGCTCGTGGTTTTTATCTTCGACACATGTTCACACCACCCATACGTTAAACATATGCTATAGCATATGTTTAACGTATGCGCTCATAAAAAAACCGCGCTCGCGGGGAGCGCGGAGTCGTCGAAACTTAGAAAAGATCTGATATGCCCACACGAATCCCCACACTCACTGTGTGGACGTATCCGAATGAAAACGTGTCTATTTGCCGATAGGTGATCATTCCCTGAAAAAAACCAACCTTGGGATAGGCCGGACCAATACCAAGCCCCACCTTGAACCCATCAATATAATGTTCCGGCTGCACATAAACCGGACGCCGCGTTTCAGCATCAACCGATTCTCTCCCCTCAATGCGCCCCATAACCACATGCCATCCGAAATCGCCGAATTGAAATGGTATTTCGATGCCATATTCAGCAAAATCCAGTACTACATCGGCCGGATACGATCCACCATCCACTCCGGTTGATTCTGCTGCATTTGTTTTTGCCGCAAAGCCGCTGCCGATGTTAAATCCGATAACCCAATTCGCGGGTTTAAATGACACCATTCCAGAACCAACGACGCTGAATCCTCGATCAGATTCTGCAGGGATAAATGGAATATCTGTCGTGATCGCAAAGTAAGAATCCTTCAATATGCCATTCTCGGCATGCGCAACCGGCACTGTCGCCCATACGATCATTAGGAATGCCGCGATTGCGGCTATTTTTCTTGCCATCTCGATCTCCTCTCTTAACGTGCTTCCTAGCCATATGTAGCATAAAATGTTCTTAGACGTCAATAGCGAAAATAAAAAAAACCGCCCTACACCTTGTTCACAAGGCGAAGGACGGAATTCGAATCATACTACTTGGCATCCGGCCATTGGCATTGCAACGCATTGCCGGAATTGAAACACTCGACACCGTCGGCGGTCCGCCATCGCCAACCCATCGCATGACCATATTGATCGTGAAGCGTGAACGACTGCACGAGCTCCGGAGGAGCTTCCGGCGCCGCATCCGGTTTGTCTCCGCCGTCACAACCACCGATGGAGGGGCCGAGAAGAACGAGAGCGGCAAAAAACAGCGCCGCCATCGCCGCCGCGCCGGCACACAGAGCATTTCTTTGTTCCTTGTCCATCACACGCTCCTTTCAATGTGCGTTTTTGCCAAACTTTCCCAAGTGCAGTATGCAAAACTTCCGTGGGTTTGTCAATCCTTCGGGCATACTCCGGATTGACCGTGAGTACGCCGAATCGTTCAACATCCACCAAGGGTTCCCCTTAGGAACGGACAAGGGGAACCCTTTGGATGAATAAAAAAACCGCCACGATGACCATCGGGACGGAATTCGAACTACTTGGCCTGCGGCCAGTTGCAAACGACGCTGACGGCGTCACGGGACCTAGTAACCACAACACAGTCGAGACCATCGGGATAACTGAAACGGAAAGCGTCAACCCAACCAACCGTTCCGCGCGCGACTTTTTCGAACCCCCCATCGTCCGCCACCGCTTCGCGCGGGGAATTCGACCCGCCAAAAAATACCATACCCAGTACGAGGCCGATCGCAAGCGCAATCGCCATCAAGCCACCAACCGTTTTCTGGTCCATTTCGCACTCCTTTCAATGTGCGTTTTTGCCGAACTGCTCCTACGAACTACCAAACAACTTATATAAACTTACCGAAAGTTTGTCAACCATCGCCAAGGGTTCCTAAAGGGGAGTCCTTAGGAATCAGATAAGGACTCCCCTTAACTCTTTCCCCTTAAAAGACCTCTAATCCCTCGAGAGCCACTGGCCCGTGTAGGATTTTTTGTTGCGCGCGAGCTCCTCCGGCGACGCGGACGCGACGACCATGCCGCCTTTTTTGCCGCCATCGGGACCAAGGTCAATGACCCAATCCGCGTTTTTGATGACATCGGAATTATGCTCGATGACGAGCACCGTATTCCCTTTTTCCACGAGCGCCACCAAAACGCCGAGCAATTTCCGGATGTCCTCAAAATGCAGACCCGTCGTCGGCTCATCCAATATGTACAGGGTCTTGCCGGTGGATTTGCGCGCGAGTTCCGTCGCCAGCTTCACGCGCTGCGCCTCGCCGCCCGAGAGCGTCGTCGCGGCCTGTCCCAATTTCATATATGACAATCCGACCTCCACCAGCGTTTCAATGCGCGCTTTTAATTGCGGAATGTTTTTGAAGAATGCGAGCGCTTCCTCCGCCGTCATATCGAGCACTTGGGCGATGTTTTTTTCGTTATATACAATAGAAAGGGCTTCCGCGTTGTAGCGCGTGCCTTTGCACTCCTCGCACTCTACATAAATATCGGGCAGGAAATGCATTTCGATGCATTTGACGCCCTGTCCCTCGCATTCCTCACACCGGCCGCCCTGGACGTGGAAACTGTATCGGCCGGCTGTGTATCCGCGCGCGCGGGCGTCCCGTGTTGCCGCGAACAAGTCGCGGATGAACGCGAACGCCCCCGTGTAGGTCGCGGG
>JACOVJ010000071.1 GCA_016177385.1 Candidatus Niyogiibacteriota bacterium | reverse complement strand
CGGCGGCGTTCATTGTCGCTGTTTTATTGATGCTGAATGTTTCGCTGAAGTTCCGGTGGCCGTTCGGTAAAAAAGACGAAGCGGCGGGGGGCGAGGGCACGGATCCGACGACCGCAGAAAAATTCAAAGCGGCATTCGACGCCATCAAGGGCGAATTGACGCGCGAGCGGGTGCAAGAAGAAATGCCGCAAGCGCCGGAATCGGAAATAGAGAGCGAAGTGCAGGAGGGCGACGAGGGGTCGCCACTTCTGCCGAGGCGCAAACTGCGTCCGGCGGTCGCGTTCAAACCGCCGCCGCTAGATTTGCTCGAAGACGACAAGGGCCGCCCGAATTCGGGCGACATCAAAGCGAATGCGAATATCATCAAGCGCACGCTTCAGAATTTCGGCATTGTGGTGGAAATGGCCGAGGTGAATATCGGCCCGTCCATTACGCAGTACACTATGCGTCCGGCCGAAGGCGTGAAGCTTTCCAAGATCACAGGACTGCATAACGACTTGGCGCTCGCGCTCGCGGCGCATCCCATCCGTATTGAGGCGCCGATTCCCGGAAAGTCGCTCGTCGGCATCGAAATACCGAATCGTTCCATTGCGCTTGTGGGTATGCGGAGCATGCTTGCGTCCGAGGATTTCCGAGAGTTAAAAGGCGAATTGGCCCTGTCGCTCGGCCGCGATGTGTCGGGCCGCACGACCTATGCGGTGCTTGAAAAAATGCCGCATTTATTGATCGCGGGTTCCACGGGCTCGGGCAAATCCGTCGCGATCCATGTGATGATGATGTCGCTTCTGTATCGAAATCCGCCCGAGCGTCTGCGATTTTTGATGATCGATCCCAAGCGCGTGGAACTCTCGGTCTATTCCGGCATCCCGCATAATTTAACGCCCGTCATCACGGACCCGAAAAAAGCGATCCTCGCGCTCAAATGGGCGACGCGAGAAATGGAGCGCCGGTACGAATGCCTTGCCAAACACAAAGCGCGCGATATCGGCTCTTACCATGCGATTCCTGTGTCCGCCGAAGAACCGATGCCCTACATTGTCATCGTGATCGACGAGCTTGCCGATATCATGACCGCGTATCCTCGCGAAATGGAAGCGGCGGTAGTGCGCCTTGCGCAAATGTCGCGGGCGGTCGGCATCCACCTTGTACTTTCGACCCAGCGGCCGTCGGTTGAAGTCATCACGGGACTGATCAAAGCGAATATCACGAGCCGCATCGCATTCCAGGTGGCATCGCAAGTGGATTCGCGCACCATTCTCGACATGGCGGGAGCAGAGAAATTGCTCGGCAAAGGCGATATGCTCTTTATGTCAGGCGATTCCGCAAAACCTCGCCGCATTCAGGGCGCCTTCGTTTCCGAGTCCGAGGTTCGCAAGGTGGCGCAATACTTGGAAAATACCTACAGCGCTTCCGAAGCCGAGAGTTTGAGCTTGGAAGCCGAGGCCGAAAGCGGAACGATGTTCGGCGATGCGCCCGATGGCGATGCGGACGACGATCTGTATGAAGAAGCGAAAACCATCGTGGTCGGAGCCGGCAAAGCATCGGCATCCTATCTTCAGCGGCGGTTGCGTATCGGCTACGCGCGCGCGGCCCGCCTCTTGGATATCCTCGAGTCGCGCGGCGTGATCGGTCCGGGAGAGGGCGCTAAACCCCGCGAAGTGCTCGTAAAAGCGGACGAGACGGTTCTCGCGGCCTCGAAAGAGGCGGCAAAAAAAGAGGAGGACAAGAACTTTTTCGAATCGTTCTGACATAATGCCATCGCGCTATGAATAAACGCGCATTCGCGCTTTTGCTGTGTCTTTTACTCATCGTTTTCGGAACGTACTTCGTTTTTCGGTTCCGCGGTTTTGTCATTGGGCCGCAGATCACGATCCTCGAGCCCGAGGAGGGGGCGCTCTTGGCATCCCCGCGCGTTACGGTGCGCGGGACCGGCAAGGACGCGGCGCGCCTTGAACTTGACGGCCGCCCCATTTATGTGGATGAAAGTGGCGCATTTGAAGAAGCGTTGCTTTTGGCCCCCGGGCTCAATATCATTGAGCTGAAAGCGGAAGGCCGATTCGGGCGGACGTTACGCGAGCAAAAAATGGTGATGGTCCGACAATCCGAATGATTATTTTTTTATTTTTTTCATATGAAAAGACCGGCAAAAGAGGAGCGGAATGAGAAGCAGGAGCATGTCGAGGCGGCGATCAAAGATATTCAGGCAAAATACGGCGAGGGCGCCATCATGAAATTGGGGGAGGCGCGCCGCGTGAATGTGGACGTGATACCGACCGGCTCCTTGTCGCTCGATATCGCGCTCGGCGTGGGCGGCATGCCGCGGGGCCGCATCATTGAGATCTACGGGCCGGAATCCTCCGGCAAAACAACGCTCGCCCTCCATATCGTCGCCGAAGCCCAGAAAAAAGGCGGACTCTGTGCATTCGTGGATGCGGAGCATGCATTGGATCCCGAATATGCCAAAAAGATCGGCGTGAAGATCGACGATCTGTTGATCTCTCAGCCCGACACCGGGGAACAGGCGCTCGAGATCGTGGAATCGCTGACCCGTTCGGGAAGTATCGATGTGGTGGTGGTGGATTCGGTGGCGGCGCTGACGCCGCGGGCCGAGATCGAGGGCGACATGGGTCAGCAACATATGGGTCTGCAGGCGCGGCTGATGTCGCACGCATTGCGCAAACTCACCGCGCTCGTGGCGCGGACGAACACCGCCGTTATATTCATCAATCAGATACGGATGCAGATCGGCGTCTTTTTTGGCAATCCCGAAACCACGCCGGGCGGCAAAGCGCTCAAATTTTATTCATCCGTTCGTACCGAGGTACGCCGCGCCGCGCAAATTAAAAAAGGCGAGGAGATCATCGGCAACCGCGTGAAGGCCAAAGTCGTGAAGAACAAAGTGGCCGCACCTTTTCGCACCGCTGAGTTCGACATCATGTATAACGAGGGCATTTCCCGCGAGGGCGATATTCTGAATTTGGCGCTGAAGCACGAGTTGGTGAAAAAATCCGGCGCATCGCTCGCCTATGAATCGTTCAAACTGGGTCAGGGGTTCGAGAACGCAAAGAATTTTTTGCGCGAAAACCCCAAAGTGTGCGACGAGCTTGTGAAAAAAATCAAAGAAATATAAAGCCCAGCCTCAGGGGCTGGGCTTGTCGCGGCCGTTTTAGGCCCGAACTTTTCCTTCCGTGGAGTAACGGAAATGCATGTTGCTGATCAAGAAAAGAAGTACGAAGCAAAGCGCTCCGATGACGAGAATCTTCGAATGGCTGTTCATGAGCGCGTTCACGATGCCGCCGGTCGCCACAGCGATCGCGAGCTGTGGCAATTCGTTCAGAGCTCGATATCGTTCCCACAACAGGACATTCAATTTTTTCATCGCTCCTCTCCCGTGGTTGGTCTGGAAAGAACTGCATTGTCGATCAGAACCCGCCCATAGCATAGCAAACCTACAGAATTTGTCAATAGCTGACGTAAGGAAGGATGGCGGCTTGCCGCGCGCGCTTGATGGCGTTCGCAAGTTTGCGTTGGTGTTTGGCGCATACGGCGGTTTTGCGCCGCGGCAAAATTTTGCCGCGAATGGACAAAAACCGCTTCAGGGTCTCGGCATCCTTGAAGTCGATGTTTTTGATATTCGATGTACAAAAATAGCACTGTTTGGATTCGGCGGGTATCATGGTTTTTGTCAAAAGCTCAGCTTTTGACATTTAGAAGGGGATCTCATCGGGATTGATCGCGTCGTCGTCATAGTTGATGGTTTCGAGCGCTTCCTTTGCCGGCTGTGCCGCCTGTGCCGGTGCGGGGTCCGCCGGGCGTTCCGCGCCGCCCGCTCCGCCGTATCCGGACAGGCGGGGTCCGAACTGCATGGCTTCGGCCACGATCTCGGTGCGGTAATTCTTCTTTCCGTCTTTTTCCCACGACCGCGTCTGGATGCGGCCCTCGATGAAGATGCCGTTGCCCTTTTTCATGTATTGATGGATGATCTCGGCGGTGCGCCCGAACGCGACGATGTTATGGAACTCGACGTCCTTCTTTTGTTCCCCGTTCTTATCTTTCCATGTTCGATTGGTCGCGACCGAAAAATTACAGACCGCGGAACCGCTGGGGAGCGTTTTAAGCTCGGGGTCGCGAGTAAGGTTGCCGATAACAAAGGCCTTATTGAGGTTCATAGTGAATTATGTGCCTAAAATTTCCTCTAATTTTTTATCGATCTCCTCGATATTCGCCTGCACTTCCGGCGCGTTTGCCGTGGCGCTTACCCGTTTGCGGCGGCGCAACGGTTCCGGAGACGCTTCTTCTTTTTTGGCGCGCACGAAAATAAAGCGCACCAAGGCCGGTTCTCCGCGGAGGGTAGCGTCGAGTTTTGGGGCGGATTCGGGTTTTATCATGAATCGGAGCCAGCCCGTGTAGGCTTCGCGGATCTTGCCGATAGGATAGGCGAGCGGTTTTAACATCGGATTCGTCTGTGAGGCAATGATGCCGTGCTCTTTTTCAATGGCAAGAACCAGCGCGTTGACGTTGGATGCCGCGCCGTCCGCGCTGTCGGCTTTGAGCGTATAATAAAGCTCGTAAAGAATGGGATCGCTTTCGGTCATCGGTGAAACTACCCTATCATAGATGCATGCCGGATTCAACCTCTATTTTTAAAGAATACGATATCCGCGGCCGGGTTCCCGAGGAATTGGATGAGGCAGTCGCGGAGCGGATCGGTTCGGCCTTCGCACGGCATCTTGCCAAAAAAGGAGAGCGCGGAATAGTCATTGCCGGATGCGATGCCCGGTTGTCGTCTGAAGCGCTTTTACGCGCATTCGAGCGCGGCGTTCTGGCCGAAAGTTTCGATGTCCGCGATATCGGCCTTGCGACCTCCCCGCTTTTTTACTTTTCCGTTGCGAAGTCGGACGCGGCCGGTGGCGCGATGGTCACGGCGTCGCACAATCCCGCCGAATGGAACGGTATCAAGCTGGTGGGGCTTGGAGGAGAGCCGATCTACAAAGAAAACGGATTGCCGCAAATCGAAGCATTGAGCCGCGAACCGCATGAACGCGCCGGACAGGAGGGCTCGGTTTCTTCCGCCGATCTCTCGGATGACTACATCGATTTTTTGGTTTCGATGTCCTCGTTGAAGCGGCCGCTTCACGTGGTTGCCGATGCATCGAATGGCTCGGCCGGGTTTTTGCTGGAGCGGCTATTCGGGCGCCTCGGCATCGAGGCCCAAAAATTGTTCTTCAAACCCGACGGCCGGTTTCCGAATCATTCACCCAACCCCCTGAATCCGGAAGCGCAGAAGGCCGCCCGCGAAAAAATTCTTGAAACAAAAGCGGATTTCGGATGCATTTTGGATGCCGACGGCGATCGCATCCTATTTTTAGATGAGTCGGGCCGGACGATCCTTGGCACGACGATTTTTGCGTTACTGCTGGATAATCTTGCCTTACGAGGCGAGAGCGCCATTTCGACGGTTTTTGGTTCGCGTATTATTCGTGATATTGCGGACAGAAAAGGTGTCGAGTTGAAAATCGTCCCCGTCGGTCATCCGCACATCAAGGCCGCGATGCGCCAAAGCGGCGCACATATCGGCGGGGAGCTGTCCGGGCATTTTTATTTCCGCGAATTTCACGGATTCGATTCCGCCCTTCTCGCGCTCGTTCATATGTTGAACCTCATTTCGGCATCCGAAAAGCCGTTTTCCGAACTGCTCCGGCCGTATGAAAAATATTTTCATTCGGGCGAAATGAGTTTCGAGGCGGATGCGAGCGCCATCGGACGCCTGAAAGAAAAATACGCCGACGGCCGGCAAACGGTTCTCGACGGTCTGACGGTGGAATACGACGACTGGTGGTTTGCGGCGCGGCCATCCAAAACCGAACCGGTTTTGCGGCTTGTTGTCGAGGCGGACACCCGCGAGCGGTTGGAGGAAAAGATCGAAGAGATCAACGCTCTTATACAAATTTTCCGAAGCTCGGCCTCGCAGTAGAGTTCCAATAATCCGCTAGCCGACAGATTATAACCACTACAATATATTGTAGTGGTTGGGGTTTACACAATCCTTCACGACCGTGAACGATTGTGTACAACAAGCAGTTGACGGATTTGAATCATTGTGATAACTTTACGCTCAGTGTTTTGAAAAAACGGATGCAGTAAATCGCAGTAAACTTCGACTAGGAGGTGGAAGCGTGAAATACGCGTTCGGAATATTCGCGGTCCTTTTGGTGATCGCGCTGGGCTGGGTGTACTTCGAGAAAAAAAAGGAAGAAGCAGGATTCCTTGAGGAAGAAAAAGTGCTCCTCGAGAAAGAAGAGGAGGAATTCGACTTCCAGAAATTCGTCGGCAAGCCGGCCGGAGGCGGCATCGCGTGCGTGTCGCTGGCTGACGCGAAGGACGTTGCGGCGGCCGCTCTCGAAGCGAGCGCGATGCCCGACGGGCCGGCGAAAGATGCGGTTCGCGCGCGGATCGGCGTGAAATTCTTCCCCGAGCAAAAGTGTTCGATGGAAGCGCATTACGTCCCGAAGCGGATCGCTCTGCGCTTCGAATCCGACCTCCTTCTTCTTGAGGTCGGCAGCGGCGAAGAGTTCAGGGAGACCGCATGGGTCGTCGTAACGCCCGCCACGCTCAAGCCGCTCATCAAAGAGGAGGAAGCGCACAAGGTCGAACCGCCCGGCGCAATGCCGCCGGATCCGGCCAGACCGCCCGGCAAAATCCCGCAAGGCGCGTGGCAGTGATGCCGACAGGAAGCCGTCCTGCACCTTGTTCACAAGGCGCAGGACGGTTCTTTACTTTATTTCAAGTTCTTGATATCTTGTTTTTGGGTCAGTAGCGCACTTTCAAATCCAGAGGAGACGAGTATGACCCGAATTTTCGTAGTCATGCTAGCGCTTGCCACATTTACATTTTCCGCATTCGCGATCGGA
The DNA here is from genome assembly GCA_016177385.1 of Candidatus Niyogiibacteriota bacterium. Taxonomy (GTDB): domain Bacteria; phylum Patescibacteriota; class Minisyncoccia; order HO2-45-28; family HO2-45-28; genus JACOYI01. The sequence goes on along the minus strand of JACOVJ010000071.1, from coordinate 6,801 downwards.
GCAGAAGAATCCGAGGAATCCGGTCCGGCAGAAATGGCACTTATCAAGCTCGCATGCAAGTCGCTGGAAGACGCGCGCCGGGCTTCCGAGCGTTTTCATCGGATGCTGATATTGGAAGACATTTCTTCCAAACGGCTTTTGTCCGAAGAAGAAAAAGCGGAACAACAGGGCATCCTCAACACTTTTCCTCTGATGATAATGTCGCAAACATGCAGCCTTGTTCGCGAAGACGACGTCTATGTTTCGCAAGGGATCCTTGAGGAACAGGACACCGGAGACGGGCGCGTGACGGTGGAAAAGGCGCAAATAACGACATATGTCGTGACCGTAGTAGCCTCTCTCGCATCCAATGAGCCGGCGGATAATGCAGACGCCGCCCCGCTTCTGGAGGGTGGAGCTCGTTAACGAATCATGTTCCGCCTCGGCGGGACATTTTTATTTGAGATTCAAAAGTCCGATTTTTTCTTTAATATCTCCGAGATTTTTTTGGGCGACGGCGCGGGCCTTTGCGGTTCCATCCGCGAGAATATTTTTTACATCCGCGGGTTTGTAGGAACGGAAGCGCTCCTGAATCGGGATAAGCATAGCGGAAACGGATTCGGCAAGCGCGGTTTTGAACGACGCGTATCCTGCGCCGCCGTGTTCCGAGACAACATTTTCGATCGGTTTTCCGCTTGATAAATGCAGAAGGTCGATCAAGTGCGCGAGCGCGGGTTTTTGCTCGGGATCGTAGACGATCTCGCTGCCGGAATCCGTGATCGCACCCTTGATTTTTTCTCGAACGATTTTTTCGTCATCAAGGAGCCCGATATAAGAGTCGGGGCGGCCCGACTTTGACATCTTCTTTTCCGGTTCGGTAAGAGAATAAATTTTAGGCGTTTCTGAAAAAAGCGCGTGGGGTTCGGCAAAAAATTCGCCGAACTTGTTGTTGAATCGCCGCGCGATCTCCCGCGTAATTTCGATGTGCGGTTCTTGGTCGCGGCCGACCGGTACGCGGGACGCCTTATATAATAGAATGTCGGCGGCTTGGAGAACCGGATAATTCAAAATGCCGAACGAGCCCGACTTCGGGTGTTCGGCGGTCATTTCTTTGTAGGTGGGGTTCAATTCAAGCATCGAGGTCGGGAGGAGCGTCGCAAAAATGGCGTTCAATTCGCCGTGTTCGGGAACGGCGGATTGGAGAAAGATCGTCGAGCGCTCGGGGTCGAGCCCCGCGGCGAGCCAAAGCGTGGTCATTTCAAGCGTCGTTTTTTCGATGTCGGCGGTGGACTCGAGAGTCGTGAGTGAGTGCAGGTCTGCCACCATCCAATAGCAATCGTGGTCGCTTTGGACCTCTGACCAGCGTTTGAGCGCCCCGAAATAGTTGCCGAGGTGGAGAGTCCCTGTGGGCCGCATGCCGGACAGGACGATTTCCTTTTTCATACTTCGTATTCTTGCACAAAGTGTCACCCCGAGGGTAGTCCTGAGGGGTTTTATGCCGCACCGAGAAATTGCTTGACTCTTTGCGGGGAATATCTTATCATGGAGTCCGTAGGTTCGCCTTTGGGTAACCTTATTTTTATTCGCTAAACTTTTATTCATTTACGTCTATGGCAGAGAAATTCGAGCGCACCAAACCTCACGTGAACGTCGGAACGATCGGACACGTGGACCACGGTAAAACGACGCTGACCGCGGCGATCCTTCATTCGTTGGGGCTCGCGGGCAATCGCGTGAAAATGGAGAAGGTCGAAGATATCGATAACGCGCCCGAAGAGCGCGCGCGCGGCATCACGATCGCGCTTCACCATTCCGAATACGAAACGGCAAAACGTCACTACGCACACATTGATGCGCCCGGACACGCGGATTACATCAAGAACATGATCACGGGCGCGGCCCAAATGGACGGCGCGGTCTTGGTGGTATCTGCTGTCGACGGCCCCATGCCGCAGACGCGCGAGCATATTCTATTGGCGCGCCAAGTCGGCGTTCCCGCGATCGTCGTGTTTTTGAACAAGGTGGACGCGGTGGACGACAAAGATCTCGTTGACCTGGTGGAGGCCGAGGTCCGCGAACTTTTGAAAAAATACGAATACCCGGGCGATACGACACCGATCATCCGCGGGTCGGCCCTCAAAGCTCTGCAGGCAAAAGATGCGAATGACGAATGGGTGCAGAAAATTTTGGAACTCACGAAAGCGCTCGACGAGTATATTCCGGAGCCGGTGCGTGACACCGAAAAGCCGTTCCTGATGCCGGTCGAGGACATTTTTTCGATCGAAGGGCGCGGGACCGTAGTGACGGGCCGCATTGAGAGAGGCAAAGTGAAGGTCGGGGAAGAGATCGCGATCGTCGGCATCCGCGATACGCAAAAAAGTACGGTGACCGGTATTGAAATGTTCAATAAATCGCTCGACGAAGGGATCGCGGGCGACAACGCGGGCATTTTGCTGCGCGGGCTCAAAAAAGAGGACGTGGAGCGCGGGCAGGTGCTTGCGAAGGCGGGCTCTATTACGCCGCACACGGAATTCACCGGAGAGGTCTACATCCTGACCAAAGAGGAAGGCGGCCGCCATACGCCGTTCTTTGCCGGATACAAGCCGCAATTCTATATTCGTACGACCGACGTGACGGGAGAGACCGTGCTTCCGCAGGGAACCGAAATGGTGATGCCGGGTGATACGGTGAATCTGGCGATCAAATTGATCGCGCCGGTCGCATTGGAAGAGCGCCAGCGGTTCGCGATCCGTGAAGGCGGCAAGACCGTGGGCGCGGGCGTTGTTACGAAAATCACTAAATAATTTCGTTTTGAAAATCCGTGGCTGTTAAAGCTAAAGCTCAAGAGTCCCGCGCCAAAAAGGCGAAAGAGGTGAAAGAAGCGAAAGAGGAGCGCCAGCAATTGCGCATCCGCGTGCGCGGATATGATCACAAAATTTTGGACGCATCCGTGCGCCAGATCGTGGATACCTCGTTGCGCTACGGCGCCGAAATTACGGGTCCTGTGCCGCTGCCGACCGAGGTCCGCAAGTACACAGTGAACCGCTCCACTTTCGTTCATAAGAACGCGCGGGAGCAATTCGAGATGCGGGTCCACAAACGCCTCATTGACATCCTGAATCCGTCGGCAAAGATCATCGATGCGCTCACGAACCTGAATCTGCCGGCGGGTGTGGACATTGAAGTTAAGATGATGTAGATATAGAGGACGGGTTTATTCACGGAAAACCCCGGGATGCCGGGGTTTTCTATTGAAATCATGACCAGCTTTATTTTAGGCAAAAAAGTGAATATGACGCAGTTTTTCACCAAGGCGGGCGATGTCCGGCCGGTAACGCTCGTGGACGTTTCGCCGTCGGTCATCACGCAGATCAAAACCATCGAAAAAGACGGCTATAATGCGATTCAAATCGGCTTCGGATCCAAGAATCCGAAGCATATTTCTAAGCCGGTGCGCGGACAGTGGAAAGCGCTCCCGGGCGCGTCATTCCGGTGGGTGCGCGAATTCAGGGTGCCCGACCCGTCGGGTTTCAAAATCGGCGATTCCATTACGGCGTCTGTTTTTAAAGAAGGGGACCGCATCCGTGTCAGTGCGGTATCGAAAGGCAAAGGATTTCAGGGCGTTGTGAAGCGCCATGGTTTTCATGGCGGTTCCCGGACCCACGGACAAAAACATTCGGAGCGCGAAGCAGGTTCGATCGGCGGCGGCGGCAGAGCCGGCGGACGGGTGGCTAAAGGCATGCGCATGGCCGGCCGCATGGGCGGCGCGCGGGTGACCACCCGGAATCTCGAGGTTGTTTTTGCGGATGCCGAAAAAAATATGATCGCGGTTTCGGGTGCCATTCCGGGCCGCAGGGACACCCTTGTCGAAATTCAGACGCGTTAAAAATATGAAAGCCGATATTTACAATTGGAAAGGAGAAACAGTGGGAACACTCGAACTTCCCGAAAATGTGTTCGGCACCGCTTGGAACGCCGACCTGATGCATCAGGTCGTGGAAGCGATGCGCGCGAATGTCCGTACGCCGGTCGCACACGCGAAAGGCCGCGGCGAGGTCCGCGGCGGCGGCAAAAAGCCATGGCGGCAAAAAGGCACGGGCCGGGCGCGACACGGCTCGATCCGTTCGCCGATCTGGAAGGGCGGCGGCGTTACGCACGGGCCGACCAAAGAAAAGCAATTCGAGAAAACACTCCCCCGCAAAATGAGAACAAAAGCGCTGTGGATGGCGCTTGCCAAAAAGAAGGCAGACAATGAGTTGCTGGTGCTGGATGCGGTTTTGCTTCCGGAAGGCAGGACAAAAGCGGCATCCACCGCGCTCCGGGCTCTTTCCGGCATCCCGGGATTCGAGGCGATCCGCGAAAAGAATACGGGCGTCATTGTGGGAGCCGAAGACACGGGAACCGCGCGCGCATTCCGGAATATCCCGGGCGTCCGGACCGTCGAAGCGCGGAACGTAACGGCACTCGATGTTTTGGGTGCGCGGTTCATCCTTATCGGGAAGAGGGCTTTTGAAAAATTCGGAGCGAAAAAATAATCATATGGCCCTTCTCGATTTTTTCAAAAAGAAATTAACCCGCCAAAAACTTTCAGGAGAAAGTTTAGACGGACACGCACGCGAAAAATTGACCCGTCTCGCCGATGGCTCGCCTCGATTCGGCGAAGCGGGCGAGCCGAGGCGGACCCGTCCCGCAGTGGACCCGTCTCGCCGATGGCAAGCCGAGGCGGAGGCGAAGCAGGATGACCGCGATGCGGCTCCGGTTCCGCCGGTCCGAGAGGTTGCTCCTGCGGGCGCGTCGCGGACGGCCGGTATCCTTTTAGAGCGTCCTCATATCACGGAAAAAACCGCGCGATCCGCGGAGGGCGGAACGTATGTATTTCGCGTCTCACCCATTGCCACGCGTCCGGCGATCCGGAAGGCGATCGAGGAGTTATATCATGTCCGTGTGCGGCGGGTGAACACCGTTTCCATTCCGTCGCGCGCGGTAAAACACTGGCGGCACCCCGGACATCGCCCGGCGTTCCGCAAGGCGATCGTTACGCTCGAAAAAGGTCATATGATCGAATACGTCTGATCATGAAAAACTATAAACCCACCACGCCATCGAGACGCCACATGCAAACCGTCGATTACCGGTCGGTGATTTCGGCGTCGGAGCCGAAAAAAAGTTTGACCCGCGGCCGGCACCGGTTCGTCGGGCGCAATCACCATGGCCGCATCACGACGCGTCACAAGGGCGGCGGGGAGAAGCGGTTATGGCGGGAGGTGGATTTTCGTTATAAGATCGGTGTTCCGGCAACGATCGTGAGCATCGAATACGATCCCAACCGGACCGGTTTTATCGGTTTGGTACTCTATCGGGACGGCGAATATCGCTACCATGTGGTGCCTTCGGGCGTACGCGCCGGAGATACGATCGAGGCGTCCGAGAAGGCGCCGCTCACCCCCGGCAATCGCCGGCCGCTCCGCTTGATTCCGTCGGGAACTCTTGTCTATAATGTCGAGATTCAACCGGGCGCAGGGGCGAAGATGATCCGGGGTGCGGGTTCGCGGGCCGAGGTGGTCGCGCAGGAGGGCAGACGGACACAGATCAAGATGCCGTCCGGCGAGGTCCGTTCCATGGATTCCCGAGCGTGGGCATCCATCGGTTCCGTGTCGAACGAGGAGCACGGCTTCGTGACGATCGGCAAAGCCGGCCGTTCCCGCCACCGCGGGATCCGTCCGACCGTGCGCGGCTCGGCGATGAATCCCGTGGATCATCCGTACGGCGGCGGCGAAGGTCGGGCAATGCGCGGAACGCGGCGGCCGAAGAACCTATGGGGCAAAGGGACGCGCGGCGTCAAAACCCGGCGGCCCAAGAAATATTCGCGCGCGTTCATTTTATCGCGGCGCACCAAAAACTAAATGTATGAGCCGTTCAGCAAAAAAAGGTCCGTATGTGGATCCCAAATTATTGAAGAAGGTCGGACGCCTCCAGGCCGGATCCCGGGCGGTCGTTAAAACATGGGCGCGTTCGAGCACGATCGCGCCGGAGATGGTAGGGTTCACGTTCGGCGTCCACAACGGGAAAGATTTTATCCCCGTGATGGTCACGGAGGATATGGTGGGGCATCGGTTGGGCGAATTTTCGCCGACACGCCGCTTCACGCGTCACGGCGGCAAGATGCAGAAAGAATTGGAATTGAAGGCGGCCGAAGCGGCCAAAGCCGCCTCAGCGTCGGCTCCGCCAGCTGGCGGACCTGCCGGCGGTCCTGCGGCACCCGCTAAAAAATGATCATGAAAGCGACGATCCGAAATTTACATATCGCGCCGAGGAAGGTCCGCCGAATCGTGGACCTGATCCGGAATAAATCCGTGCATGAGGCCGCGGCGCTCCTTAAATTCGCAAAGGAAAAATCATCCAAGGACCTCGCCAAACTTCTGGATTCGGCGGTCACGAACGCCAAGAATACGTCGGGCGTCGAAGCGGATGCGCTGGTCATTTCGAGGATCGCCGTCGATCAGGGCGCGGCATTCAAACGGTTCCGCACGAAGTGGCGCGGAATGGCCGCCCCGATCCGCAAAAAAACAAGCCATGTGACGATCGCGCTCTCGGAACGCGCCGCGAAAGAAAAAGTTTCCCCCTCCGAGTAATTTTATGACCCATCACGTTCATCCGTACTCGTTCCGTTTAGGCCAGATCCGCGATTGGAAATCGCGGTGGTTCGACCGCCGCAAATTTCGGGCGCTACTCGAGGCGGACATCAGGCTGAGAGAATGGCTTGGGGCGCGGCTCGCAAAAATGTATGTCTCTAGGATCGAGATCGAACGCTCGCCGGCCGTT
>JACOVJ010000067.1 GCA_016177385.1 Candidatus Niyogiibacteriota bacterium | reverse complement strand
TAAAAAAGAATTTCCCAAACTGATCGTTGCCGGATTTTCGTCGTATCCGCGACGTCTCGATTTCAAGCGATTCCGGACGATCGCGGATTCCTGTGGCGCCTACGTGATGGCGGATATCGCGCATGTGGCGGGTTTGGTCGCGGCCCGCGCCTATCCATCACCGTTTCCGTATGCCGATGTGGTGACCATGACCACACACAAAACCTTGCGCGGGCCTCGGGGCGCCCTTATTTTTTATCACAAGGAATTGGAGGACCGGATCAATAAAGCCGTGTTCCCCGGCGGGCAGGGCGGGCCGCACAATCATCAAACCGCGGCGATCGCGGTCGCGCTTGCGGAGGCGGGGGGTGCTGCATTCAAAAAATATGCAAAGCAAACCGTTGCGAATGCGAAAATGCTTGCCGCTGAATTGAAAAAGCGCGGTTGGCGCATCGTGTCCGGCGGGACCGATAATCATTTGATGCTCGTGGATGTCGCAAGCGCGGGCCTGACCGGCAAGGACGCCGAGAAGTTATTGGAAAGCGCGGGTATCATTGTAAATCGCAATGCCATTCCGTTCGATGCGCGTCCGCCATATAATCCGTCCGGCATCCGCATCGGAACGCCTCCGGTGACCACGCGGGGCATGAAAGAAAAAGAAATGAAAACAATCGCCGAATGGCTCGACGGCGTCTTGCGTCGCGAGCGGGAGCCCGCCATTGTGAAAGCGGAGATCCATCGTTTTGTTAAAAAATTCCCTCTGCCATGATCGTGGACGGAAAGGCGATCGCGGAGGAGATCCGTCGGGAATTGGAAAATGAGGTTCGCGCGCTTTCGCGCCCGCCGAGGCTCGACATCGTTTTGATCGGTAGTGATCCGGCATCCGCCGCCTATGTAAAACGCAAGCAGGCGTTCGGCGGATCGATCGGGGTCCGTATTGTGCCGCATGTCTTTTCGGGATCGGAACGGTCCGGCTCCGAATTCGCCAAGATCGTTGCCGAGATCGCCGGAAATTCCGAAACGGACGGCGTCATTGTCCAGCTTCCGTTGCCGGAGCCGCTTCGTGCATACACACGGAGTATTATGGACTCGATCCCGCCCGAAAAAGACGTGGATTGCCTTTCAACAGCTGTTTCGCAGAAGTTTGCATCCGGAAAAAACCCCATACGGCCACCGCTCGTAAGCGTCGTTGATGAGATTTTCCGGCGTTATGATATTGATGTTCGCGATAAAAAAATCGCGCTTGTTGGAGCAACCGGCGAGCTTGTGGGAAAACCGATCGCGCAATGGTTATCTTCACGCGACATTCCGTTTTCCTCGATCACAATAGAAACGTCTACAGATGAAATGCGTGAAATTCTGAGAAATGCCGACATCATCATTTCGGGCGTCGGCAACGCCGGCTTGATAACCGCGGATATGGTGAAGGAAGGCGTTATCGCGATCGATGCGGGAACATCAGGCGCATCCGGAGCGCTGAAGGGCGATATGGATAGCGCGATCGCGGGGAAAGCAAAACTTTTTACGCCCGTGCCCGGAGGCGTCGGTCCCATTACGGTTGCGATGCTTTTCCGGAACTTGCTTACACTCATAAAAATTAAGGGTAGTCCAAAGGGGAGTCCTTTTCTGATTCCTAAGGACTCCCCTTTGGACTCTTGAAGCAAAAAAAATAACGGCCCGCCTAAAAGGCGAGGCCGTTTTTGCATTAAAACTGATCTATTCCACTGAATCCGGGGGGAACATGACCAATTTCAAAGAGGTCCTGTTTTTTACTCTCGAGAAATTCTTTGCCGTGCCCCACATCCGTATTGACAGGAACGCCGTCTTTGCAAGGCGGGCAGACAAAGGGCGGCCAGGAGGGAATCGCTCTGTTGATAAGCGAAAAAATCGGGATGCCGCCCAACGCGTCAGATGTCACGCCGCCGCGGTTCCAGATCGTTGCCACAAGAACGATGCTCCCGCCCGCATTTCGGACCGCAGTGCACACCTTTTGGTTTGTGGTGCCGCTGGTCGTGACATCGTCCACGATGAGCGTATGCTTTCCTTTGACGAATTTCGCATGGCAATCGGCGACGACGAAACGCTCTTCCTCTTTTTGTTCGTCGGTGGGATCGCCGACCCAAACTTCGATTTTGTTTGTCCACGCTCTGCGGATCGGGGAATCCTCGGGATCCTTTTTCGCCTTCGGAAACCGGAGCTGGTTCAACCAGTAGGCGACGCCGGTCGACAAGTCATTGCCGCCGCGCGCAGGCCCCACAACCACATCGATGGGAACGCTGGGGTGGATGCATTGGGCAAGCAATTTCGAGAGTGCCCAGAGTTTTTCCGGATACGCATAGACCTCCCGAATATCCACGTATTCTATCGAGTGGTTTCTTGTCCCGTCGGGATTTTTGCGCGAAAGAACGAAGTGACCTTTTTTGAGGGAACCGCATTCGGAAAGCAGGATAAGCGCCGATTCGCCGAGCGCTGGTTCGGCTGTGAACGGATCAACTCCGAACATGACGATTTCTCCCTATTTAAAATTTCCATCATAATACTATCGCGATT
>JACOVJ010000031.1 GCA_016177385.1 Candidatus Niyogiibacteriota bacterium | reverse complement strand
TCGGGCATCGGCATCGGGCTTTATATCGCGCGGTACGTCATCGAAGCGCATGGCGGCACGATCTATGCCGAATCTCCCGGCAACTATCAGGGCAGTACATTCACGATGGAATTGCCCTTAAAACCGCCGGCAAAACCGAAAAATTGATTCAATAAAATTTATGGAGAGAGTTCTGGTGGAACAATTAAAAAAACACGTTGGCGAAACTGTAAAAATTGCAGGGTGGATTCATGTTGTTCGAAATCAGGGAAGTATCGTATTTTTGATGGTCCGGGATATTTCCGGCCTGATCCAATGCGTCATCACTAAGGAAAATGACTCGATCAAAATAGCTCAATCGTTGAGTTCGGAATCCGTCATCGAGGTTCTGGGTTTGGTTAAAAAAGAAAAACAAGCTCCGGACGGCATTGAAATAGCGGTTGATGTCATTACGATATTGTCGTTGGCGGATCCCGAACTTCCGATCAAGGTGCTGGAGAAAGGCGAGGAGGGAGAAACCGGATTGCAAAAACGGCTGGATTGGCGATGGCTCGATTTAAGAAAACCAGAGCATCGGCTGATCTTTCAGGTTTGGACAGAAATGGAACACGCATTCAGAAGCTATTGCGTGGCTCGGGGATATATCGAGATCCATTCGCCCAAATTGATGAGTTCGCCCAGCGAGTCCGGAGCCGAATTATTCGAAGTCAAGTATTTTGAGAGAAAGGCCTACCTCGCACAGTCCCCGCAATTTTACAAGCAAATGGCGATGGCGTCCGGATTCGAAAAAGTTTTTGAAGTAGGGCCGGTTTTTCGGGCCAACCCATCATTCACTTCGAGACACGACACCGAGTTCACCGGATATGACATTGAGCTATCGTTCATCGAATCGCACGAGGATGTAATGGCCGAAGAAGAGCGATTCATTGCGGTAATGCTAAAAGCCGTAAAAGAAAAATATGGGGAAAAAATAAAAGCAACGTTTGACCGCGGCGTTGTTGTACCGAAAATTCCGTTTCCCAAGGTGACGCTCGCGGAAGCCAAGACGATATTGAAAAAGCTCGGTGTGCCGAGCGAGTCCGATGGAGACCTGAATCCGGAAGAGGAGCGGGAATTAAGCGACCATATCAAAGAAAAAGAGGGACACGAATTCGTATTCGTCACCGATTATCCGAAAGAATTTCGGGCGTTTTACCACATGCGGCAAACGGACGATCCGAATATCACAAAAGGTTTCGATCTTTTGTTTGACGGTCTCGAGATAACAACGGGGGCGCAACGTGAGCATCGGTATGATATTCTTGTCAAGCAAGCGAAAGAAAAAGGATTGAAACTCGATTCGATCAAGTTTTATCTGGAATTTTTCAAATACGGCTGTCCTCCTCACGGCGGTCTCGGTTTTGGCCCGACCCGTTTTCTCATGAAAATACTCGGATTGGGCAATGTTCGGGAAGTGACGTATCTCTATCGAGGGGTTAAGAGGTTGGAGCCGTGAGGAAGTATATGTCGTACGACGTCAAGACCGAACGATTCACCGGACCGCTGACCATGCTCCTCGATCTGATCGAGGAGCGCAAACTTTCGATCAATGAAATTTCGCTTTCGGCCGTTGTGGAGGATTTCGTGAAGCATTCGCGCACGCTCACGAATATAACGCGCGAGGAAGCGGCGGCATTTTTGGCGGTCGCGTCCACCCTGATCCTGATAAAATCGCGCTCGCTCCTGCCCGGCATGACATTGACGGCGGAAGAGGAGGGGTCCATCGGCGAGCTCGAAAAGCGCCTCGCGATGCTCCGGGAATTCCGGGAGCTTGCGCGAACGCTCGCGGGGAAACGACGGCCCTTTCTCGGCCGGGAGGCCTTTTTGGCCCACACGTTCGGATTTTTACCTCCGAGCGGCATGACGGCTCCGACGCTCGGCGCGATCATGCGGCGCGTCATTGAATCATTTCCCGCCGCATTCGCGCTTCCCGAAAAAGTGCTTGGCCGCATCATCAGCGTCGAGGAGAAAGCGCGCGAGCTCCTGAACCGGATCAGCGGACGATTGTCGGGGTCGCTCGAGACCGTGGTCGCCGGAGCGGATGCCGCCGAAACCATTGTCGGATTTCTCGCGCTTTTGGAGCTTATCAAGCAGGGGTTATTTGACGTCCGGCAAAACAAAATGTTTGGCGATGTCGAATTGAAACGATTATGATGAAAGAAGCGCTTTCGCTTTCCAAACGCATTGAAGCCGTGCTTTTCGTGCACGGAGAGCCGATGAGTATTGCGCGGCTGTCGGAATTGTTGGGAGCCGGAAAAACCGAGATCCGTGATGCGCTCCTTGAGCTCGACAGCCGGTTGACCGGCAGCGCCCTGCGTCTGGTGTATGCGCTCGACGATGTCCAATTGGCATGCCGCGAATATCTGGAATCGGACGTCAGCGCGCTGGTGTCGGCGGAATTCGCCCGCGGCCTTTCGCGCGCCGGCGCCGAAACGCTCGCGGTCGTGGCCTATCGAGGTCCGGTCTCGAAAAAGGACATTGATTACATTCGAGGCGTCAATTCCGCGTTCGCGCTCCGGAGCTTGCTGATCCGCGGACTCATCGCGCGCAGGACGTCCGACGCCGACCGCCGCACGACCGTATACGAGCCCACGCTTGATTTTTTGAAGTTCATGGGGGTGGGCCGTCGTGAAGATCTGACAGGATATGCGGAGTTCCAGAAAAAGACCCTTGAATTTACGCGGTCGCAAAACGCAACACAAGAAATATAATAATGACATTCGATATTCGTCCATTGACGCTCGTCGCCGCCATCCTCGTGTTGGCGGTGCTCGCGCCGTTCAATGCAAAGATCGCGGGGACATTCAGGAATTTTTCCCATGAGGGTACGTTCTTTTCTCTGATCGCGTCCGTGCCGTATGCGTCATTGGGTGGAGGAGGGTCTTCCGGGGAAACAGGTGCGGGCGGAGACGACGCCGCATCGGTATTCGGCTCGCTTCCGTTGGAGGCGGCGTCCGCCGTCGTGTGGGATGTAGGATCGGGACAGGCGATTTTTACAAAGAATGCCCGCCAACCGCGCGCGCTTGCAAGTTTGACGAAACTCATGACCGCGGTGGTCGGGGAGCGGCTTGCCGAAAGTGCGACAGCAGAGGAGCGTACGGTCCCGATCACGCCGGAAGCGATCCGGGAGGAAGGGGATGACGGCTTTTATTCGGGCGAGCGATTTTATTTTTCGGATATCCGCGACGCGATGCTCGTAAAATCATCGAATGATGCGGCCGTCGCGATCGCAACGTGGGCGGAGCGCATTCTTCAACGGCCGGCGGCCGGTCCGGATGCCGCGCCGCCATCGGTGACCGAGCCGGTTTTCATCAATGAGATGAACCGTGTTGCCGCCGAGATCGGGCTTCGGGACACGTATTTTTTGAATGCGACGGGGCTCGATCTGACATCCGAGCGCGCGGGCGCGGTGGGAACTGCCGAGGATTTCGCCCGGCTTTTTGCGTGGGTGGTGAAGCAGACGCCCCACAGTATTTTTGCGACGCAGGCATCAGGCATTGATATCGTTTCATTGGACGGCGGCCGGCATCATTTCGTATCGAGCGGCGAGCGGGCGCTCGAGATCCCGGGGTTGTTGGGCGTCAAGACCGGCTTTACGGATCTTGCGGGCGGGAATGTGGCGGTCGCGTGGAGCGCGTTCGGCCGCTCGTTCGTTGCCGTGGTTCTGGGTTCATCCCGCGACGGCCGGTTCGAAGATGCTAGAGCGCTCTATCGCTCGACGATGGATTTTTTAACCGCCGAGGAGTAGAGTAAAGCGCCATGATATTGAATGTTCTGAAAGTGTTCGGCATCGGCGCACTCTCCTTTTTTGTAGGGATGGCGCAGGAACCGCTCCTGACGCGTTATCTCTACAAATTCCGCCTGTGGCGCAAGGACGTGCGCCAATTCGCGCCGGACGGCGCTCCCACGCCGATCTTCGCTAAACTTCACGGCGAGCGCGAGACTCGGGTCCCGCGCATGGGTGGAATTCTGATCTGGACCGTGCCGGTCGTCATGATCGTTCTCTTCCGGCTGCTCATCGAAATTTCCCCCGCCACATTTTTGCTCCATAAATTGAATTTTTTGTCGCGCGCCCAGACATGGCTGCCGCTTTTCACGCTCGTCGCGGCGTCGCTGGTGGGGCTCGCGGATGATTTTTTGCAGGTATTCGGGCGCGGGAAATATGTTGCGGGCGGCATGCAGTTTTCGCGGCGGCTTTTGTTGATCATCCTGATCGCGGCCATTGGCGCGTGGTGGTTCTATTCGAAATTGGAATTCACGAGCGTTCATGTGCCGTTCGTCGGCGAATTCGAGCTTGGGCTTTTGTTTCCCGTCTTTTTCATTTTCGTGATGGTCGCGACGTTTTCGGGCGGCGTCATCGACGGCATTGACGGCCTCGCGGGCGGCGTCATGGCGGCGGCATTTTCCGCGTACGCCGGCATCGCGTTTTTTCAGGATCAACTGGACCTCGCGACATTTGCGTCCGTCATCGTTGGCGCGATCCTTGCGTTTTTGTGGTTCAATATCCCGCCCGCGCGCTTTTATATGGGCGAATCGGGGATGATGGGATTGACGACGACACTCACGGTCATCGCGTTCCTGACGGATTCCGTTCTGGTTCTGCCGATCATCGCGTTTCCGCTCGTCATTGCCGCCGGTTCCTCGGCGCTCCAGCTTTTTTCCAAGCGATTTTTCGGCAGGAAAGTTTTTCGCGTGGCGCCCTTTCATCATCACTTGGAAGCGCTCGGCTGGGCGCCGTATACCGTTACGATGCGGTTTTGGATCGTCGGCATGATCGGGGCGATCATTGGCATGGTCGTGGCGCTGATCGGGCGATAGCAGGCACTTGCGGGTGCTTACCGCCCTCTTTTCTCAACACGCTCGTCCCGCCAGCGACGGGACTCGCTCGCTCTACGGCTCGCTCGTTTCGTTTAGAGCGCTGATCGCGCCATTATAAACGAAACGCCATGCCCGCTCGCCTTCGAATGGTTTCAAAAAGAGGTCGGCTCGCCCCGCAAATGAATTTTAACGGACTACATGATATGACAGAGATATGCTCTGGCGGCGTAAAAGCAATCTGACCCATCGCGGCATCGAGCCGGACGAGATCTTCCTCGATTCCAAAAACTTGCCGGGGTTCGACCGCGAGCTTTTTGAAGGGCGCTTGGAGCGCCCCCTATCTGCGCGCGTGGCCTATCTTTTTTACGCGGCATTTCTCGGGGTTACCGCCGTGTTCGTTTTTCGGCTCGGAGAATTGCAGATCGCGCGCGGCGAAGAATTGCGCGCGCGTGCCGATACCAACCGGTTGGTCCGCGTGCGGCTTTCGGCGGAGCGCGGATTGGTCTATGACCGCCGCGGCATGGAGCTTGCGTGGAACGACCCGGGCGCGCGCGTATATTCAAAACTCGCGGGACTTGCCCATGTGGTCGGATATGTCGGCTATCCCAATGAATTTTCGGATGGCGAAGATCCGCGCGTGCGGATCGGACAGGCCGGCATCGAGCGCGCCTATAATAATGTATTGCGCGGAAGGGACGGCAGCCGGCTGGTGGAAGAAGACGTCGGCGGCGCGGTGATCTCGGAGGCCGTGGAATATGCGCCCAAGGACGGCGACGATGTCGTGCTGACCATTGATGCCGAGCTTCAGAGCGCGGTATTCGAAAAAGTCAAAGCGACGGTGCTGGAGCGCGGTTTTCGCGCAGGTTCGGCCATTCTCACAAATCCTGTCACCGGCGAAATTTTGGCGGCGACCAGTTTTCCGGAATACAACTCTTCGGCGCTGTCCGCCAGTTCCTCACAAGAGGCGGTGGATGATTACCGGACCGATCCGCGAAAGCCCTTTTTCTTCCGCGCATTCGAGGGGCTCTATCCGCCCGGCTCCACGTTCAAAACTGTTGTAGCGGCGGGGGCGCTCGCGGAACGAACGATCACGCCCGAGTATCAAATTTTCAGTTCCGGAAGCATTGCGATCCCGAACCCGTATAATCCGAAAGAAGAAAGCCGGTTTTTCGATTGGAAAGCACACGGCTGGGTGGATATGCGCCGCGCCCTGGCGGTTTCGTCCAATGTGTATTTTTATTCGATCGGCGGCGGGTTTGAAAATATCAAAGGGCTCGGGGTCGCCAAGATCGCCGATTATGCAAAGAAATTCGGACTCGGAGCGCTTGTGGGAGTTGAACTTCCGGAAAAAGAAGGGCTGGTTCCGACGCCCGAGTGGAAAGCGAAAAATCAGCCGTCCGATCCCGTGTGGCGCGTTGGCGATACCTACAACCTGTCCATCGGGCAGGGGATGATCCAGGTGACGCCCTTGCAAATGGCCCAGCTCGTATCGCTCATCGCCATGGACGGTGTTGCGGCCGAGCCGCACCTGATCAAGGAAACGCGCGCCGAAAATTCGTTTGAGGCGCGGCCGACGGCCATTGCGTATAAAATCGCGGGCATCCCAAAGGATGCATTTTCCGTTGTGAAAGAGGGAATGCATGCGGCGGTCGCGGGCGGTACGGCATCGGCGCTTTCGGGGCTCGGGGTTGGCGTGGCCGGTAAGACCGGTACGGCCGAGATCGGTTTCGGCAAGACCGTCAATTCATGGTTCATCGGATTTTTGCCGTACGAAAATCCGCAGTTGGCACTCGTGGTGGTGCTCGAAGGCGGGGACGCGAAAAATCTGGTGGGCGCGCCGTTCGTCGCCCGCGAGATCGTGTCGTGGCTCATCGAGAACCGGCCGGAGTATTTGGGCGCATTTCAATAACGTAGAGCCGCCTCATCGATGCTTTAAGCACGCACATTTGGCGGTTTTGGGCGGCTCGCCATTTGCTTTTTCAAACCGGTCGTTCGTCCTGCCAGCGCAGGACGCCGCCCCGCGCTCTCGGCGCGCCAACTCCGCCTTCGGCGGAGACCGTGCTTGGCGCGCCTGCGAGAGCTTTTCAAAACCAAATGCCTCACCGCCTTTTCAAAACCGCCGAATGTGTCTGCGCATTACCTTGGGGATTGACAGACGGGCACTGGCGTGCTAGCATTGTTTCGTTCTTTTCAAACACAAAACCCCCTCATTTCTATGGAGGCGAGGAATGGATATCCCGACAGGATTCAGCGTTGCCGCATTCGCGGGCGACGACTCTCGAGATGGGCTTGAGCGCGACCCGGCCGACGGCTATCTCGGACATCTTCAGGAACAGCGCGCCATCATCGAAGTAAGGGTGGAATCGCTCGATATCATCGGCATGGATGTGGATCATCAGAATAATGTGCGCGCCAAGAAAAATTGGAGCGAGGGAATAGGGATCAAGATTTACCGCCAAAAGGTTCCTTTTGGGACAAGCAAAAACGGGTGGCTGTATGCGCCCCATCCCGGAAACAAGCTTCAACTTCTCGAAGTGGACGAGCGCGGGCGCCTTGTGCGGTGGGAGGTTGCTCTGGTTTCCCAGAATGGCGAATTTTTCCTCACGACGCAAAAAGCGCGGGACATGGCATGCGGGTGGGACGGCGACGCGTTCCTGTGCGGAGCGCTCGAAAAAAGCTGGCCTCAACTGTACGATTTCGTTGTCGATTTCCTGAGTGGCAGGTACGACCTGTTCGCCCGGTTGCCGGACATTCAGGAGTATCTCGATGCGGTCGGCAAGGAATCCGAGCTACCGGATGCGTCCAGGTTCATCTTCATCTCGCACACCGGCTACGTGCTCTGGTATAACCTGGCAAATGGGCTCGGCGCCATTCTCACGGCGGACGGCGAAGCGCGCGTTCACTGGACGCAGATCGCTCCGCGCGAACGGTTCGCCTACCTCGAAAAGGGCGAGATGGTCTCATTCCAAGGGCTTCGCAAGCCCGATACCGGCGGCTCGCGCTCGACCTCGTTCAAGCATGAGGCGGTCGGCGTGACGGCACTCCTCTAGCATTCAAGGGTTACCCTGACAGTCAGGGTAACCCTTTTCCAATAGATTTGACTTTGGTACACTCGGGGAATATACTATTTCGAATACTTATGGATAAGCTTCCAAAAAAGCCCGCGGAACGGACCGAATATCTAAGCGAGGACGGCCTGCGGCAGATCAATAAAGAGTTGGATATATTGAAGAGCACGAAACGCAAGGAAATTGCGGATCGTTTGGAGTACGCGAAAAGCTTGGGCGACCTGTCGGAAAACTCCGAATATCAAGACGCCAAAGAAGCGCAGGTCGAGAATGAAATGCGTATTGCCGAATTGGAGGACGTGCTGTTGCGCTCGGTGGTGGTGGAAAAAACAGACGACGATTCGTCCGTATCGATGGGCTCGGAGGTCGTGTTGCGTCGCGAAGGCGAGAAAAACGATTTGCGCGTGGTGCTTGCCGGCGCCGGAGAAGCGGACCTGTCGGCGTCCAAAATTTCCTATGAATCGCCGCTGGGGAAAGCGCTCTTGGGCCACAAGAAAAGCGACAAGATCACGGTCCTGACTCCGAAGGGCGAAACAAAGTACAAGATTCTTGATATCATATAAGCATGTCGTCTTTTGAGGACCTGAAGAACGCGCGTCTTGCCAAATTAAAACGGCTTACGGATGCGCGTATTGTTTCGTATCCCGCGAATGGCGTTCCCGACCGGACGGCGCTCGGCGATGCGGCGAGCCGTTTTGACGAACTTGCGGACAAAAAATCCATCACGCTCGCGGGACGGGTCCGTGCGCTGCGGGGTCATGGCGGGTCGCTTTTTTGCGACCTCGGCGACGGACAGAACCAGTTTCAAGTGTATTTAAAAAAGGATGAACTCGGCGATGATTCGTACGCGCTTTTTGAAGAGGGCGTGGACATCGGCGATTTTTGTGAATTTTCCGGTTCGCTTTTTTTGACGCAAAAAAAGGAAAAATCGCTGCTTGCCAAATCGTGGACATTTCTTGCCAAAAGCATGCGGCCTCTGCCCGAGAAACGGCACGGCTTGCAGGACGCGGAGGAGCGTTCGCGCCGGCGCTATCTTGATTTGATCGCGAATGACGGGGTTCGCGAACGCTTCGAGGCGCGTTCGCGCATCATTTCGGGCCTGCGTCATTTTTTGGATACGGAAGGATTTTTGGAAGTGGAAACGCCGCTCCTGCATCCGGTCGCGGGCGGGGCGGTCGCGCGGCCGTTCGTCACGCACCAGAATGCGCTCAATATTGATTTGTTTTTGCGCATCGCGCCCGAACTCTATCTCAAACGGTTGCTGATCGGCGGATTCGAGAAGATCTACGAAATCGGCCGCAATTTCCGCAATGAAGGGGTGGATGCCGAGCACAATCCGGAATTCACGATGCTCGAACTCTACGAGGCCTATGCGAATGCCGAGACGCACCGCGCGTTCCTCGAACGTCTGTTCGGCGCGCTTATCGCCGCGCTCCATCTGAAATCCACGCTCCGGTATCGGGAGGTGGAGCTGTCATTCGGCCGGCGGTTCGACACCATGACATTCGAAGAGGGACTTGAGCGGTTCGCGCTCATTCCGGATTACGCAATGCTTAGCGAAAGCGATATGGAGGCGCGGGCGCGGCAATTAGGCATCGAACGCGAAAAAGGCGACACCAAAGCGAAGCTCGCCGACAAGGTTTTTAAAAAAGTTTGCGTCCCCAAGATCATCCAGCCGACATTCGTGTTGAATTATCCCTTGGAAATTTTGCCGCTCGCAAAGGAATCCGAAACGCATCCGGGATTTGCCGACATGTATCAGCTGATCATTGCGGGAGTCGAGGTCGCTAAGGGATTTTCGGAATTGAATGATCCCGCGGAACAGCGCCGCCGATTCGAGGCGCAAGAAGCAGAGCGAGCCGCGGGAAGCGAGGAGGCGAATCGCATGGACGAGGATTTTGTAGAAGCCATGGAATATGGCATGCCGCCCGCAGCGGGCATCGGCATCGGCATCGACCGCTTGGTGATGCTCCTGACCGACACCGCGAACATCCGCGACGTGATCCTCTTTCCCACGATGCGCCCGCGTTAAGGGCGGTTCCCAAGGGTAACCCTTTTCTGATTCCTAAGGGTTACCCTTAATTCGCGAAACAAAAACAACCGAACGCTATTGACAATAGCGTTATTTAGATGTATAATTGTTGCATCGATAAAGCGGAAGCTTTGTCGGGCCGCCCGGAGGTCTTTCTCTGGCCTCCATCATACACCTTCCGAATTTTCGGTCGGACAATGATCCATTCGCGGGAGCGGGGAATCTCCATGAGGAGATAAAAATGAGGCCGTACATTAAAAATCTCACAGACAACCTCATCGGAAAGCACCGTTTCGACGACGCGTTCAAGCGCGAGAGCGATCGGGATGAGTTCCTGAGGCAGGTTCAGTTCGATCTCGAAAACATCGACGTGAACGACATGAAGCCCGAAACGCTCGGGAAGATCATGTGCTCCTTCGAAGTCGGAGACGTCATGGCGGCCAAAGAGCATTTGGCTCAAGGGATCCACTTCGCTGGCGATTGCGGAGAGATGCTCCGCGAGCTGGTCGCTCTGTGTCTCGCCTACGCGATCCGAGAGCGACTCGAGGAGTCGGAATATGAGCATGGATCTCCAGTCCCTCCCTATCGCCGCACGGCCAAGAACTAACGGCAAACGCAGTCCCGAGCCATGGATGGCTCGGGACTTTTTTATTTATCCACAAGCGGGTGGCTTGAGGGGGTTGAGAAGTGGTATACAATTACTACATAGTGGTTAGAAGTGGGTAAACCTGTGGATAACTTAAACCGTGGGCATTATCTATGTTGATCGGGGAATACGAACACACCATCGACGCCAAAAAACGCATGGCGTTGCCGGCCAAGTTCCGCAAGGACCTGGGCAGGGAGGTTGTTGTTACGCGGGGGCTCGACCGGTGCCTGTTCGCGTACCCGATGTCGGAGTGGCAGAAAGTTTCCGAGGCCCTTGCCAGCTTACCCACGGGGCAGGCGTCGAACCGCAGTTTCGTACGGCTTTTTCTGGCGGGCGCGGCGCATACGGAAATGGACGCGCTGGGGCGGATTTTGATCCCCGAATATCTGAAGCAGTACGCCGAATTGTCGGAGAAGGTCGCGGTCGTGGGAGTGGGGAAGCGGCTCGAGATCTGGGATTGGAAGCGATGGGAGATGTACAAGGCCGAAACAGAGAAACAAGCCGATACGCTCGCGGAGCGCCTCGGCGAAATCGGAGCATACTAATGAATCACACGCCCGTTCTCTATGACGAAGTGATGCGATATTTAAAACCGGAAACCGGACGGGCGTTTTTGGATGCGACCGTGGATGGCGGGGGGCACGCGAAAGGTGTTGTTGAAGCGATGCCCCGCGATGCGATTTTCGTAGGTCTCGATCGCGACAAAACCATGGTGGATCGTTTAAGCCGCGAGTTTTCGAACGACGGCAGAGTGCGTCTCATCGTCGGCAATTTCCGCGACCTGATGCAGATCGCGCGCCGGTTCGCGGATTCTTTTGACGGGATTTTATTCGATCTGGGTATGAGTTCTCTGCAACTAGAAGGATCGGGCCGCGGATTTTCATTCCAAAAAGACGAGCCGTTGCTGATGACGTACGAATCCGAGCCGGCAGAAGGACAGGAAACGGCGGCGGTCATTGTGAACGGCTGGACCGAATCCGACATCGCCGAAATTTTAAAAAAGTATGGCGAGGAACGGTTCGCGCGGCCCATTGCGCGCGCGATCGTGAATGCCCGAAAACAAAAGCGCATCACGACGACGCAGGAGTTGGTGCGGGTCATCGAGGACGCGGTTCCCGCGCGCTATCGCCGCGGCCGGCTTCATCCCGCGACGCGCACATTTCAGGCGCTCCGTATCGCGGTCAATGACGAACTCGCGGCGCTCGAGAAGGGACTCGAGGGCGCCATGACCGTGCTTGCGCCCGGCGGGCGGCTCGTCGTCATTTCATTCCATTCGCTCGAAGACCGCACGGTCAAAAATTTTCTGCGTGATTCGGCGAAAGAGGGCGAGGGCGCTCTTCTTACCAAAAAGCCGGTCACGGCGCTCGAAGCGGAGATCCGCTCGAATCCGCGCGCCCGCTCCGCTAAACTCCGTGCGTTTTTAAGAAAATCATGATCACGCATATTCACTATCCGCGATCGCATTCTCTATTTTTTGCGCCGCATACGCAGAGGATGCGCTGGATCATTCGGGGGACGCTGCTTTCTTGTGCGGTCTTTGTGTTCGGCATCGGAGGTCTGACCATCGCATCGGTGGTGACCGCGTATCGTGTTGAGCGCGAAGTGAGCCGGACCGACGCGATCACGGAATCGCACCGCGCGCTTGAGGACGCCTACGGCGCAAAAGTGGAGGAGCTTCGCGCTGCCGGAGACGCATTCGGACTCGTGGCGTCGGAAAAGCCGCAATATATCGAATCGTTTTCGTCGGTTGCGAAAGCGGATCTATGATGGATGGGGTATGAGGATCGGGAAGAACACGCGCATGTTCCTCGTTGCCGGGGGGCTGACGCTGGCAGGAGCCGCGATCATCGGCCGCCTTTTTTTTATTCAAGTCGTTTCTCATTCCTATTATGCGGAGCTCGCATTGCGTCAGGGTACGGTCGTGGCGGATAGTGGTACGCCCCGGGGGCGTATTTATTTTTCCGATGCGGACGGCACGCGCCTTCCCGCCGCGAACACGAAAAGCGGACATCTTTTGTATATCGATCCCCGCAAGGTGACGGATGCCGCGGCGCTTTACGAGTCGCTTGAGCCATTCCTTAAAATGACGCGGGACGAGTTTCTGTCGAAAGCCGCAAAATCCGCGGACCCGTTCGAAGCCGTGGCGCACAAATTGGATGCGGCGGATATCGAGCAGGTGAATCTGTTGGGGGAGGCGGCGGCCGGCATTGCTCCGGAGGAATGGCGCTTTTACCCTCTAGGTGCCGTTGCAAGCCATGTGTTGGGATTTGTCGGGTTTGATGGGGATGCGATCGTCGGCCGTTACGGGATCGAGCGCTCCCAAGAGTCCGTGTTAACGGGCTCCTCGTCGAGCGACCGCGGGATCTCCGGCGCGCTTTTCAACTGGGGCCGCGCGCTGTTCCGCGCATCGCCCGCGCGGCCCGATGTTGTTTTAACGATCGAGCCGGAGGTGCAGTTGACCATTGAAAAAGAACTCGACGCATTGACGGAAAAATGGAAACCAGAACGCGCGGGCATCATCGTGATGGATCCGCAAACCGGAAAAATTCTTGCCATGGCCGCCCGGCCGAATTTCGATCCGAATGCGTACGGAGCGGCGCCATCACTCGATGTTTTCACGAACCCGACGATCGAATCAGTGTATGAATTGGGTTCGGTATTCAAGCCGTTGACGCTCGCGGCCGCGATCGATAGTGGAAAGATCACGCCCGAAACGACCTATGACGACCGCGGGTATGTC
The DNA here is from genome assembly GCA_016177385.1 of Candidatus Niyogiibacteriota bacterium. Taxonomy (GTDB): domain Bacteria; phylum Patescibacteriota; class Minisyncoccia; order HO2-45-28; family HO2-45-28; genus JACOYI01. The sequence continues at coordinate 2,796 of JACOVJ010000031.1, read as the reverse complement.
GAGATCGGTGGGGAACGCATCGAGAATTTTGACGGCAAGGGCCGAGGCGTTGTTTCGATGCAGACCGTGCTTAGCGAATCGCTCAATACCGGCGCCGTATTTGTGGAGCGCACGATCGGCGGGCTTAAACTCCGCGATTATTTTGAAAACCTCGGGCTTGCGGACCGGACCGAGGTCGAGCTTCCCGGGGAAGTGTTGGGGAAACTCGAGAATTTGGATTCCGGCAGCGAGTTCGATTATGCGGCCGCGTCATTCGGACAGGGGGTCGCGGTCACGCCGCTCGCATTTTTGCGCGCCATATCCGTACTGGCGAATGGCGGAGCGCTGGTGAAACCGTATATCATTGACCGCATCACGGTCGAGGGCGGGCCGGACGCAGAAACGCGACCCGTTATTCAGCTGAACATTTTGAAACCAAAAACCGCCGAAACCGTGACGCGGATGCTGGTGCGCGTGGTGGACGAGGCGCTACTCGACGGCGCGCTCAAAAACGAGCATTATTCGATCGCGGCCAAAACCGGTACAGCCCAGATCGCGAGTCCTTCGGGCGGGTATTCCGACGATTACTTGCATGCATTCGTCGGATACGGTCCGGCGTATGACGCGAAGTTCGCCGTATTCCTTTTTATGCTGAAGCCTACGGGCGAGCGGTATGCGGCCCGCACCCTCTCACGCCCCTTTATGAATATCATGGATTTTTTGTTAAGCTATTATCGAGTTCCGCCGGATCGGTAAAAACGCTTCGCCATCCTATTTTTTCAACGCTGCTCCGATGCTTGAAAATCATAGTCGTTTTGTGCGCGAAATCTTAACGCGGTTCCCGTTCCTCCTTCGTTCGCCTGCTGGCGAACTCAGGATTTTCCGACCGCTAATTTCGCTTCAAAACTCCTTGATTTTCAAAGCATCTCCGCAATGTTTCAAAAACAGGACGGCTCGGCGTTTTCCATACCATGAAAATTCTTAAACAAATCATTGTTGCGATTTTAACCCTTGAGGCGAAACTTATCCTCAAGAAATACCAGCCGCGCCTCGTCGCGGTCACGGGGAGCGTTGGCAAGACCTCGACCAAGGAGGCGATCTTCTGCGTGCTTTCACGCAAGTTCAACGCGCGGCGTTCCGAGAAAAGTTTCAACAGCGAGCTCGGCGTGCCGCTCGCGGTCATCGGCGCCCCCAACGCGTGGTATTCATTACTTGGGTGGCTTGCGAACATTTTTGCGGGGTTGAAGCTGGTGGTTTTACGGCAGCCCTATCCGGATATTTTGATCCTTGAATTGGGCGCGGACCGGCAGGGCGATATTGCGCGGCTCACGAGCTGGGTGAAGCCGGATGTCGCGGTTGTGACGCCCATTGGCGAAGTGCCGGTACATGTGGAATTTTTCGCGGGTCCCGAGGATGTGGCACGGGAAAAGGCGAAATTGGTGGAAGCGCTTACCGCAAAAGGAACGGCGGTTTTGAACGGCGACGATCTGACCGTTCTTGAAATGAAAGATAAAACATCCGCAAAAGTCATCACGATCGGATTCGGCGAGGATTCCGCGATGCGCGCATCGGAATACAAGCTGGTCGTACGGACCGGAGGCGATGCGCATCCGGACGGCATCACATTCAAAGCAGACCATGAGGGGTCAAGCGTTCCCGTGCGTTTGCATGACGTTTTCGGCAAGCAGATCGTCTATGCCGCGCTTTCGGCCATGGGGGTTGGTGTCGCGATGGGGATGAATCTGGTGGAAACGGCGGAAGCGCTCTCGACCTACGCGGCGCCGGCAGGGCGGTTAAAACTCATCAAAGGCGAGAAAGAAACGTGGATTTTGGATGATACGTACAACGCCTCGCCCTTAGCCGCGCACGCCGCGCTCGATGTGCTCAAAGATTTCCCCGCGAAGAGGAAAATCGCGGTGCTCGGCGATATGCTCGAACTCGGCAAATTCACGATTGAAACGCACCGCGCCATGGCGGACCATGCGAAGGAATGCGCGGACATTGTTTTTACGGTGGGGCCGCGCGCAAAATTCATCGCGGATGAACTCGCGGCGCACGGGTTCGATGCCGAAAAATTGCAGAGGCTCTCAAATGCCGAGGAGGCGGGGCACGCGCTTGAAAAAATCATTCAGCCCGGCGACCTGATTCTGGTGAAGGGCTCGCAATCCATGCGGATGGAGAAAATCGTGGAGGAGATCATGGCGGATCCGGCCGAGAAAGAAAAACTGCTCGTTCGTCAGGAATCGGAATGGCAGGGGAAGTGAAAACTATCGAATTGTAATCAACACCTTCGCAACACCCCGCATCCGCCGACCGTCTTTTCTCGACACGAAAAATCGCCCCTGCGAGACGATTTTTCTCTGTCCTCGGCTCGCTCATTCCGCCTAGCGCTTCGCGCAATTATAGGCGGAACACCCTGCCCGCTCGCCTTGCGGACGGTCTCGAAAAGAGGTTGGCTTCTGCGTCTGGGTGTTGCGAAGCTTATGATACATTACGACTATTTGACAAAATAGAAGGATGTTGCTATACTTTGGAACGGAGGATGCGAATCGTTCGCATTCTGGTTGGCCTTTTGGTCAATGCGCGTTATTTTTTCACATATCACAACGGAGGTGGATTTATGATCACCTGTACGGGGTGGAGGCAGAATGGCGAGCGGGTGAACTTCCCCGTTCAGACGTTCAACGATCCGTTGGAAGCGCTGGGCAATCTGGTACGCGCCGAGTTCAATTTCGGATGCCGCGTTCTCGAACTGACCGAGCGCCGGATCACGACGGAAACGACGGTCATTTCGTGCGTGGACACCACAACCTTCGA
>JACOVJ010000073.1 GCA_016177385.1 Candidatus Niyogiibacteriota bacterium | reverse complement strand
TGGGCGGACTATGCGCCTAAAACCACGTGGAGTTCACCGGAAGAGGAAAAAATGTACCGCGAGCAGGGCATCGGGATCCTGAAAAAGTTCTACGCATCCAATCAGCCATGGAACTTCAATGTGCTTGACCTCGAATCGCGATTCGAACTTCCGCTTGAAGACAAGAAAACCGGCGCCGTGCATGCGCTCGCAGGTATAATGGATCGCATCGATAAGCCCGATGATACGACATACGAGATCATCGACTATAAGACATCCAAACGCATGCCGTCGCAGGAAAAAGCGGACGCGAATCTCCAGCTTTCGATCTATCACATGGGGCTCATTCATCGCTGGCCGCAGATAAAAAACAAGACGATCCGATTGTCACTCCATTTTTTGAAACATAACGAGAAGATCACAACGATGCGGACCGCGGATCATTTGGAAAAGACCGCGGATTCGATCCTCTCGACCATCCGCGAGATCGAGGAGAAGAAAAAAACCGGCGAGTTCGAACCCATCCCATCCCCTCTCTGCGATTGGTGCGGGTATCGCCCGATGTGTCCGGTGTGGAAGCATTTGTATAAAAAGGACGAGAAAACGCCCGACGCCGAGGAGATCAAGGCCGCCATTCGCGAGTATCTGGACCTGAAAGCCGAATCGCAAACGCACACGAAGCGCATCAAAGAACTCTACGCGATCCTCGCGAATTACATGCAAAGAGAAAATCTGCTCCGGGTATTCGCTGACGACGGCTCAATTTCGCGCTTGGTCAAAACCTCGGCGTCCTACGATATGGACGCCATACGCGCGATCCTCGAACCTCTGAATAAATGGAATGAGGTGTTAAAAGCGGATGAGCGAAAATTGGCGGTACTCATCCCCTCCCTGCCCGCCGATATCCAAGAAAAACTCGCGGCGCTCGCGACCCCGAAAATCACCGAAACGCTCACCGTTTCGCGTAAACGAACTGCCGCGCTTCATAGCGACCTCGAAGAAAAAGAAGAACACTAGACGCTTGGACGTTTCGCGTCCAAATAAAATCCGCCATCCGCCGACTGACGGAGGCGGATGGCGGATCAATACCAAATAAACACGCACCCGCCGCCATCGCCCGAATTGCGATCGGTATTTTCCCCACTCCGCCTTTCTCGATCGATCATAATTTTTACCGATTCACAATTTTTACGGGTGCATGATTTACGAATTACTAACTTATCATACACGGTCGTGTATGATAAGTTAGTATGATGAAGCGGTCAGAAATTTTTAACATCATACTTGGCGTCATCGGGATTGCCGGTCTATTGGCGGTGGCGGCGGTCGCGCCGAATGTGTTGCAGGTATTAGGAAAATTGCCCGGCACTCGCCGTTATTTTTCTTCTCATGTTCGGTCTCGAATCCAACGACTCCACGATCTAGATTTTATTGAGTTCGCAGAGTTTCGCGGACGCCGCGTGATCCGCTTGACGTCGAAAGGAAAACGCGAGCTGGAACGATATCGATTATCGGAACAAATACCGTCGCCGCGGTCGTGGGATGGCAAATGGAGGGTCATTATTTTCGATATTCACGAATACAGGAGAAATACGCGCGATAAGATCCGGCGCGATCTTATGCGATTTGGCTTCAAGCATCTTCAGCATAGCGTTTGGGTTTATCCTCACGATTGCAATGACATTATCGCGCTTCTCAAAGCGGACCATCATATTGGGAAAGAATTATTGTGTATTACCGCGGACACGATCGAAAACGACCGTTGGTTAAAACAGGAATTTTCTCTTACGAGTGAAACGATGAAAAGCGATGACTAATTTATAATAAACGGTCGTGCAGTATAAGTTAGCACGTTCGTATAATGATAACGACTTGGAAGTTTAACTTCCAAGTTTTTGGATGCGGAAAAATTTTAATACCAAATAATCACCCCGCTATCTAATCCATATAACCTAAAATAATCCATTGGCAAAAGACTGTATCTGCGGCAGTCGTCACATTGCACCATGTTCTTACCTGTCCCAACTCATCCGTTTGTACCATCACGGTATTATAGTCTGCAGCTCCTCCGGCTGTTTGATCGGTGGACATTGCCCTTTGGACAAAAACTTCAACATTGGAACAATTTGGCACTGAAATTGCTCCGGGAGCCAAACATGATCGTACAGTAAAAGCATTTGTAGCGTCGGTAGCAAGTGTAAAAACCTGTATGAGTGCCATTTTAGCCGCCGCATTTACCGTACTTGTTGCCCATCCTGATTCGTCTGCTGTAACATCATCGCGTAATAAAATGTTTGCCGTTGCCATACACCATAATCCGACTCTTTTATAATTCGTCGCACATTCTCGTGAGGCGGTCAGCAACGAACCCGCCGGAACCGTCGTCGTACCATATGAAGTAACCTCAAACACCGAATTAAATGCTCCTGACGGACTCGTGCTTCCGATGGCAAACATGGGTACAGAATTGGCTGTTGTGTGCAGTGAAAGCAAAGCATACGGACTGGTCGTCCCGATCCCCAATCTCCCCGCATTCGTCATCGTCAAGAATTGATATCCCGTCGTGGTCGCATACCCGTCCGTCGTCGTTCCCACATACAGATTCCCTCCCTGACTGGAGAAGAACCAGTGTTTGAGGTCAATGCCTGCGCTGGTATCAGAGAGCGTCAAGAACGGACGAATATCGGCGACCTGCAGTTTCCAGTTGGGAGTGCTCGTCCCAATGCCTAATCGGGTCTCTACAATGAGGCTGCCATCGCCTGTAGGGATCCCTGTCGGACAGGCCCCGCTGCATACAAAGAGATTGTCGTCATTGATGTAGACATCGCCCGCAGGATCGAGCGTGAGGTCGCCGGCGGCATTCACGGAAAAGTCGGTGAATATCGTGCCGTCATAGCCCAATCGGAACTGGGAGCCACTCACAGTATTCAATACGTGAAGTTTTGACGCCGGCGTGCCCGTGCCGATGCCGACAAGGCCTCCCGAGGTGGCAATGGTAAGGCCGTAACTGATGGTGGAGGTTCCGATGCCTGATACCGCAAGGGTTGAGGATGCTCCGAGGAATCCCAGCACATTCAGATTGGCATTAATGGTGGAGGAGGCGGAGGACAGGAATCCTCCCGTGAGGGTGGAAAGTCCGGTGACTCCCAATGTAGAAGAAAACGAGCCAGTCGTTCCGGACAGTCCTGCGGAACTTGCGATGGTGATGTCATTCGGAATATCGGAATCGGTGAGACCGGATATGGAATTGGCGGTCACGGAGTTGAGTGTGACGCCCGAAAGCATGTCAATGTTGTTCGTGAGCGCAATGGCGCGGAAGTTGGAATCGGAACGCTCGGCGATCAACGCACGCAAAAGATTGGTTTCAGAAGAAATGCGATTGTTCAATTCGTTCCGCAGAGATTCGAGGTCAGAGGAAGAAATGCCGGAAACCACGCGCTCGATGATACGTTCGGCGGGAGTTAATGAAACAGAGGGTTCAGGAATGGTCTCTAAGGGGAGTCCTTTTCTGATTCCTAAGGACTCCCCTTGAGGGGCTCCGGATTCCTTCGGAGGAACATTCAATGGCGGGGGCGGCGTGGTGACAATGGTCTCGTTGGGAGGCGCAAGGAACGAACCCACGGTTTCCTGAAGCATTTGGGTTTGTGTGCGCACCGTCTCGCCGGCTTTCTGGCCCAATGAACGAGGCAGGGATTCCAGAGAGTCTTGCAATAGATGAAGGGAATCGAGGGCAGCAACATTCTGAATAACCGTTGCGCTTCTCAACGGTAAACTCGCGGCAAATAACACAAAAAACACGACAAGCTGCGTCACATACTTATATTCTAGCAAAAAGCCGCTTGGTGAGAGCGGCTGACACAAGTGGATAACCGTTATTTACGACAATTATGCTTTAAAAACGATGAATTTGTAGCCGAGAAAGTTCCAGAGAAGGCCGGCGGCCGAACCGGCCGCAGCACCGATATTGGCCCATCCTTTCTCACCGACCCCCCACTGCGGGCCGATGATGGTGACCACGAACGCGGCCGCGCCGACGTTCAGCATGATGCCCACGACGCTCACGGTGAAAAATTGCATATATTCCTTTGTGGTCACGGCCGGTATCGGCGCCCCTTCTTTTTTGAATACCCACCAATGGTTCCAGACGTAACTGTTGATATTTGCGGTAAGGAATGAAAGTGCCTTGAAGGCGATGTAGCCGGATCCGGCGGCGATGCCGGAGAAAAAGATCAGGAGATTCAAAATGCCGAAATCGATCGCGGCGTTCATGAATCCGGTCGCCGCGAATTTGGAAAACTGGAACATCCATGGAAGCCAGCGCCCAAGGATGCGTCCGACGAGCATACCTACGCCGAAAAGAAGTGCGATCCCGATCGGAGGCAAAAACACGGCGAACGGGATCGCGACATCCAGATTTTTGAGGATCGGGATCAAAAGAATGCCGGTGATGAGTCCCGCGAGCCCCCCGAAATAAAAATCGCGCATAAAGTTTACGAGGTCCGGCCTCGTAAGATTACTGATAACGCTTCTGGATCTCCATGTCAATTTCCGCTCGGCGGCGGCCGTACACTTGGGCCGATTGCGCCTTGATGGCGCTCGCGCGCGCGGAATCGCCGGATTCGGGCGGGAGCGTTGCGATATTGAACGCCCTGCGCGTTTCGCCGCGGACGAGCAAACGCACATACGCCCGATAATTTTCGATATTCATCAGGTCGGGCGCGCCGAATACCGGCTCGAATTGATTTTTTAACGCCTCGGCATCATCGGCGCCGATGCGAAATGCCGCCATCGAACCCACGGTCCCGATCACGGCCTTGCGGATATCGTCGGTGAGTTGCCCCAAAAATTGATGCGCCATGATAAGAGAAAGGCGGTATTTGCGCGCTTCCGAAAGGATCGTCGAGATCGTGGGCGTGATGACGTTTTGGAATTCGTCGAGATATAGATAAAAATCGGCACGCTTGTCCTCCGGCGTATCCACGCGCGAAAATGCGGCCATCGCGATCTTGCCAACGATGATGAGCCCCAAGAGCGCCGCGTTCGTCTCCCCTACCCGGCCTTTGGACAAATTCACGATCAGGATTTTTTTCTGATCGAGCACGTCACGGAAGCGGAACGACGAATGCTCCTGCAGGAGGATCGGCCGCATGATCTCGTTCGTGAGGAACGTATCGAATTTCGAAGTGATATACGGGACCATATTCGCGAGCGATGCTTCTCCGCCGGTTCGCTCCGCCACATCTTTCCAAAAGGCGTTCACGATCGGGTTTCGAGAGTGCGACAGTTTCAGATCACGGAATTCTTTATCGGCCATGACGCGCTCGATCTCGAGAAGCGTATTGCCGGATGACGGATCCTCGATCACCAAAAGCGTTGCGTTGCGGAAATAGGTCTCGAACATCGGGCCCAGCGCCTCCGGGACGCCCGCGTAAAGTTTCTTGAAGATCTCAAGCAATTCGTTGATGATGAATGTTTTTTGCTCGGGATAGGCGGGGTCATATTCCAAGAAATTGAGCCCGATGGGGCGGTCAATGTTCCCGGGATCGAAGTAGATGACATCGTGGGCGCGCTCCGGCGGCACAAGTCCCAAAATGCTTTCGGCCATGTCCCCGTGCGGGTCAATGACACACACGCCCTCGCCGGTGCGAATGTCCTGCGCAACCAGATTTTGTAGAAGGGCGGTCTTTCCGGTGCCGGTCTGGCCAATGACGTAGAGATGGCGCCTACGATCATCGCGCCCGAGGCGGATATCCATGATTTGGCCGCGATATTCATTGATTCCCAAGAGAATGCCTTCGGAAGCGACCCCGACCGGTGGCGGCGCTTCGCGGCCGCGCAATATTTTTATCGCAGGAGCCGTCGTGCCGACCGGAAAGTGATAAATGCTTGTGAGTTCACGTGTGGTGAGGATGGCACTCTGCTTTGGGCTGAATTCACGGAACGTGAATTGATAAAGGGCTTTTTTCAATTCACGGCCCTCGGCAATGCGGATCCGGAATGCGTTGCCGGCAGGTTCGGCGAATTGCAGGAAAGCCGAGGCAATTTCTTTCAGGATCGTATCGGCTTCCTCCTGGGTCGGGGCGGACGCGACGATCCGGATATTGGCCGCCACCACCGGGGCATTTGCCTTTTCTTCCACGAGTTTAATGAGTTCGGTGTCCGGAAGCGGTGAGGGCTTTGGCAGTCCGGCAGGACCCATCGCGTTCTCCGCCTTTTTGAATGCATATTGCCCGCTTATCAGAAAAATCATCGCGTCCAGCGCATCGCGAAGCCACCGGCGCCCCTCCTCGAATTCCTGAAGAACGCTTTTAATGTTCTTTCCGGCGCGAAGGGCTGCGGCGGCTTTTTTGAGCTTGGAGCGGAAGCCGGACGGCGCGCTCGATACAACCAGCTGAAGCGCCGCGCCCTCCCCTTCTTTTTGAAGCTTGGAAAACGCGTTGGCAATAATCTCGAGCGGGTCGGCGTCGAGCCGCTGGTACGTGCGGGTGGAAAGCGCCGGATTTTTTTCGAGCGTCAATATGCCAGCGGCGGCAATGCCGGATGGATTGAAAATATTGTAATCTTCGGCGCGCAGTTCGATATGCGCCTGCGGAAAAACGCTCGAAAGCTGCTTTTCGAATAGGCGCGCGCGCTTAGCAGGAACGGCGACAAAAAACGAGATCTCCTCGCCGACGGACGGGAGGCCGATCTCGAGCGCATACGAGGTACGGCCGATGAACAGGCGCTTTTCAAAAAGCGCGGTCATACCCACATAAAACTGTTCCATGACCGCGATCCGGTCGCGAAATGACCCTTTTTCTGCCGCCGGCGCCGGCGCCGGCGGCAGGGTTACTTCATAGAGCGCGAATGAGAGTTCGCTTTTAAGGCGCGTTTCGGCGCGCAGGCGTCGTAACAGAAGAAAAATGCTCGCGCCGACGATCAGAGCGCCCGCACCGATGATGAGCCACAAAAACGAATTGCCGAACATGGTCACGCGCCCAATAAGGATTGGCGGATCTCGGCCGCCAACCGGTCATGAAAGTCATCCAAGATATGCGGATTATTGGTTCTACGCGCCTCTTTGACCGCCTCTTCGAGACCTTTTTTGCGCGCGATCTCCAAGAGCGCCTCGATCTGAGCGGCATGCCCCACTTCCTGTTCCGATGAAGTCATATATCCGAGTATACCATACACGCTTCTTCTCGGTATAATGAATATAATGAAAAAACGCGCATGGATTGTATTTGCAGGAGTTGTCCTTGTTGCCGCTTTTTTCCGGCTGTGGGATTTAAAAGGCATTCCGCCCGGCCTGTACCACGATGAGGCCATGAACGGTTCAAACGCTCTGTGGACGCTCGAAAACGCGGGACCAAAATTATTTTACCCGGACAACAACGGCCGCGAAGGGCTCTTTATCAATCTGCAAGCGCTTTCGGTGATGGCATTCGGCAATGAGCCATGGGCGTTGCGGCTCGTGAGCGCGCTTTTTGGCATCGGAACCGTGGCGGGCATGTTTTTCCTCGCGCGCGTGCTTTTTTTGGGGCTTGGCGGCCGCGCGCTTTTCGGCCTAAAACCCGCCGAGGCCATCGCTCTAGCCGCGAGTTTTTTTACGGCGGTTTCGTTTTGGCATCTGAATTTCTCGCGTGTCGGCTTTCGCGCCGTCATGGCGCCTTTTTTTCTGGTCTGGGCAATGACGTTTTTGTGGGTGCTCATGCGCCGAGATTCGGTGCGCATCCGGCATGGGCTCTCGATCGCCGCGGGCGCATTGTACGGCCTTGGATTCTACTCGTATATCGCTTATCGGATATCGCCGGTTTTGTTGATCGTCCCATTCTCGCGCGCGGTCAAAAACCGCGAGTTAAGAAAGGGTTTCGGCATTTTTCTAGCGGCTGCTTTCATCACGGCGCTTCCACTCGGGATCTATTTTTGGATGCATCCGGCCGATTTCTTGGGGCGCACGGCGCAGGTTTCTATTTTCTCGTCCGATGCGCCGCTCCGCGATTTTTCCCTGAATCTGGGCAAAACTCTGCAAATGTTTTGGTTCCGGGGCGACTATAATGCGCGCCATAATGTGCCGGGCTATCCCGAGCTTTGGTGGCCGGTGGGCATTCTTTTCGCGCTCGGGATCGCCGCAAGTGTTCACGATTACTGGAAAGGTCGCCATCGCGCCTCGCTTGCGTTGCTTTGGGCATGGTTTTTCGTCTTTTCTTTACCGGTCGCGCTTTCATCCGAGGGGTTGCCGCATGCGCTCCGTGCGCTGTTGATGTTCCCGCCGGCGCTCATCCTCGCGGCCTATGGTCTGTGGCAGGTCATCGAATGGGTCCGTGGGTGGTTTGAAAGGCAGGAAGCGGTGCGTCCTATGGCTCGCGCGCAGCTTTTGCGGATCCGGCAGGAGCTCGGCGTTTTGCTGTTGGTATTTTTTCTGGCGCATGCCGCCACCACCTATACTCAGTATTTTTTGCGGTGGGCCTCGGCGGCCGATACCTATTTTGCGTTTTCCGGCCCCTATGTCCGGATCGCCCAATGGCTAAAGACGGTTCCGGCGGATATTCCGAAATATGTTATCGTGAACGCTACGGGCGTTCCGACCGCACCACCGGACTGTGTCCCGCCGGAGCGTTGCGCGAAGGCGGACGCGGCCGATGCAAAGCCGGTCCCCATGCCCGCCCAAACCGTCATGTTTTTGACCGATACGTGGCCGCAAAAAAATCGCGACGCCAAAAAACTGAACTATATCGTCCCCGACGATATCCAGACGATCCGGTGTCCGAAGGCGTGCATCATCGTGCCGCTTGAGCCCGATATCGCGCTCCGGATCGCGGTCCGGCGCCGGATCCCCGGACTTTTTATAAGCACAAAACCGGGATTTTCGGTTCTTTACAAAGGATTTTCTATTTGATATGTTCGCGGAACTTTATCGCACGGCATCGAATGGGGTCGCGCTTGGCATGCTTGCGGTCATGGCGGTTCTGATGGTCGCCTCGGTGCTCGGCGATTCGGCGACCACGGATGAGCAGGCGCATATTCCAGCAGGGTTTTCGTACCTTTCGCAACGCGATTACCGCTTGAATCCCGAGCACCCGCCGCTCATCAAGGATTTGTCGGCCGTCATCCCCTATTTGTTCCTACGCCCGAATTTTCCTACGAATGTTCCGGCGTGGACCGATGCGATCAACGGGCAATGGGACATGGGGCGCATCTATTTGTATGAATCCGGCAATCGTGCGGGTGCTATTCTTTTTGCGTCGCGTTTTCCGATGATGGTGTTAGCGCTTGCTTTCGGGTGGCTTTTCTTTATTTGGGCGCGGTCGCGCTACGGCGCGAAGGTTGCGCTTCTCGCGCTTTTCTTCTTTACCTTCTCTCCCACGGTCATCGCGCATTCGCGATACGTCACCACCGACCTTGCGGCGTCGTTCGCGTTTTTCATCGGTATCACGTCATTCATTGCGATGCTTGAGCGCCCCACGTGGCCGCGCACGGCGCTCGCAGGGGCGGCGCTCGGTACCGCGCTGTTACTGAAATTTTCGACCGCGCTTCTAGGCCCGCTCTACACGATCTTCGCTGTCGTATGGGTTTTGCTTGATCGCCGGACGTTGGACCGCGCGCTTCCGTGGGGGGTGCGTATTTTGCTAAGCACGCGCGCATTTGTGCGCCTCGTGCCGAAATTCGCGCTTGCCGGTGCCATTGCCCTTGCCCTGATCTGGGTAGCGTATGCGTTCCATGTGCAGAATTATCCGATGGAGCGCCAGGTCGCGGATTCCGAATTTTTGCTCGGTT
>JACOVJ010000066.1 GCA_016177385.1 Candidatus Niyogiibacteriota bacterium | reverse complement strand
CAGCGCTTTCATCATGGTCTGCATTTTTCCCGCGCCGAAGATGCGCAGGAGGTCGTCGTCGAAGGAAACGAAAAATTGCGTCTCGCCGGCGTCCCCCTGACGACCGGCGCGGCCGCGCAGCTGGTTATCAATGCGGCGCGCCTCGTGACGGTCGGTACCCAGAACGAACAGCCCCCCGACTTCGCGGACTTCGTCCGCTTCGACGGGCGAGGGCGGATTACCACCCAGAATGATATCAACGCCGCGGCCTGCCATATTTGTGGCCACGGTCACTGCGCCCGCGCGCCCCGCCTGCGCGATGACCTTCGCCTCTTCCTCGTGATTTTTCGCATTCAGCATCGAGTACGGGATCCCTGCGCGCTTCAACATTTCCGCCAGCCGCTCATTCTTTTCAATGGAGATCGTGCCCACGAGCACCGGCTGTCCTTTTTCATGCCGCGCGCGGATTTCCTCAACGACCGCGCGCCATTTTGCGTTTTCGGTCTGATAGACGCGGTCCGACAGGTCGCGACGAACGAGCGGCTGGTTTGTCGGAATGGTATGGACATCAAGACCGTACACTTTATGAAATTCCTCCGCGCTGGTCTGGGCGGTCCCCGTCATGCCCGAAAGTTTTTCGTACAACCGGAAATAGTTTTGGAACGTGATGGACGCCACGGTCCGCGATTCCTGCTGGATTTGCACGCCTTCCTTCGCCTCCACGGCCTGATGCAGGCCCTCCGACCACCGCCGCCCGGGCATCAGACGCCCCGTGAACTCATCCACAATGATGATCTCGCCGTTTTTGGTCACATAATCCTTGTCCTTGCGATACAACGCCTTTGCGCGGATCGCCTGTTCCAAATGATGAACCATTTTGATCCCACCCTCGCCATAGAGGTTTGAAATGCCCAGCGCTTTTTCGGCGCGCGTGATGCCCTCGTCGGTCAAGCTGATGGCGCGCAATTTTTCATCCACCGTAAAATCGCGCCCCGCTTCGAGTCCGGCCGCAATGCGAGTGAACGTCTGGTAGAGTTTGCTCGATTCGGCGTCGGGCGCGGAAATAATGAGCGGCGTACGCGCCTCATCGATCAGGATCGAGTCCACCTCGTCCACGATCGCGAAATGATGGTCGCGCTGGACGCGGTCCTCGACGCGATGCGCCAAGTTATCCCGCAAATAATCGAAACCGAATTCATTGTTCGTACCGTAAGTAATATCGGCGGCGTAGGCCTCGCGACGCGAGCAGGGCCGCAGAAATTCGTGCACGATCTTAAATCCGCCTTCGATATCGCGCGTCTCATCCGCGGATGGCACGGCGACATGTGTCGGGTCATACAAAAAGCTCGCGTCGTGCATGATACACCCGACCGAGAGTCCGAGCGCATGGTAGATCTGCCCCATCCACACCACATCGCGGCGCGCCAAATAATCATTGACGGTCACGATATGAACCCCTTTTCCGGTAAGCGCATTTAGATATGCCGGAAGCGTGGCTACGAGCGTTTTCCCCTCGCCCGTACGCATTTCCGCAATGGCGCCCTGGTGGATGATGATGCCGCCGAGGATCTGGACGTCGTAATGACGCTGCTTTAGGGTCCGCCGCGCCGCCTCGCGCACCAAAGCGAACGCATCCGCCAAAACGTCATTCGGCACCTCTCCGCCCGCAAGACGCGCCTTCAATTCCGCGGTTTTTGCCGCGAATTCCCCATGAGGAAGCTCCTTCGACGCCACCTCCTTTTCACCGACAGCGCGGATCTCGGGACCGAATTTTTGCAGAAGTCGCTCCTCGCCCGAACCGAAAACAGCAGAAAAAATTGACATGATTTAGGCCTTATTGTATCACGATTTTTTGGTTTACGGAAGCGCGACGCCGAGATAGGGTAAAAGAAAGGTACTTTTCAATTCGAGGCATTATGCGCGTTCTCGTGTGCGACCCGCTCTATTACGAGATCGGGTGGGAGGACAAGGAAAAAAATCCGCATATGAAAAAGGATGTTCAGCCGGATTTTGTCGGAAAATTCACTCAGTGGACAAAGCTTGTCGCT
>JACOVJ010000009.1 GCA_016177385.1 Candidatus Niyogiibacteriota bacterium | reverse complement strand
TTCGGTTTTGCCGGCGGTTTTAAGGGCAATTCCATCGTGAATGTACTGCCCTGATAGTTGCCGGGAGATTCGGCATAGATCGTGCCGCCATGCGCTTCGATGACGTACCGCGCGATATAAAGCCCGATGCCGATGCCCGAGGTATTGTTATTGCGCGCGCCTCCGGCCCGTCCGAACCGCCGGAACAGCCGTCCGACCTCCTCCGCGTCGAGGCCCACCCCCGTATCGCGAACCGACAATTTGACCCCGCTCCGGCCTCGCACGAGAGCCACCTCCACCTGCCCATGCTCCGTGTACTTGATGGCGTTATCTACCAAATTATAGAGAACTTCGCGGATTTTGCTAGCGTCCATGGAGACCAGCGGAAGCGGCGGCACCGGCCGCGTCCACCGGAGCTCGAGCCCTTTTTTGAACGCCGTATCGGCAAGGGCGCCGACCACATCATCCACCACATTCTCGAGTGATGCCGGAGCGAATGCATATTGAATACGCCCTTCTTCGATGCGCGCAAGATTCAAAAAATCATCCACTAAATGAATGAGTTGTTCGTTCGATCGGTACACGCGGCCAAGCGTCTCCTGCGCGGCATCCGAGATCGCGCCATAGGTTCCCTCAAGCACCATGGAAACATATCCCTTGATGGCCGAGAGCGGCCCGCGCAATTGATGCGACGCGAACGATAAAAAATCGGATTTTAGCTGGTCGAGCTTCTTCAATTCCTGATTCGCGCTCGCAAGTTCCTTCGTCAACTCGACGAGGCGTTCTTTCTGCTTAGCTTCTCGACGTACGCTCCGGACGAGAAACGCCCCAAAAAGCGAGGCGAGTAAAAAGAAAATAATGCGTGTGAAAAATTCACGAGCGTCGCTTGAAAAAATACTCTGGATGAAAAGCAAAAAAACAATGGTGATGGTCAGGATCTCGGCGGCAAGAACGCGCACATCCATCAGGCGGTATTTTGCAATGGCATAGGCGACCGCGACCACGATGATCGCGGTGAACGGCGGTCCCATCCACGTGAATCGCCATTCCTGAAGCCACGGCGACGGCAGAGCTAAATTAAAAATGACGCCGAAAATGCCGGCCGTCAGAATGCTCCAAATAATGGTGCCGATGTTCGTTCGCGTCTCGCCCGCCGCCTTTTGCCATTGCCGGTACAAAAAATAGAGCGCGCCGAAGAAATAGAACAGGAAATAAACGCTGAAAACGATGTAGCCAATGTATTCCTGAACGCCGAGCCGTATACCTCCAGCTTCGATGACGCGGGTGATGAGCACATTCGGCAACAGGACCAGAAACGCGACAGCCGCCGTGGTCGCGATGAAAAGCCACTGACGCGCCCTGCCGAACGCGATGCGCTCGGGAAAATAATGGATGAATGCCGTGATGCTCGCCGCGATCCCGACCGCGGAGGCATACGCGAATTTCAGAAAAAACGCCGAAAACGCGATATCGGGGATCGTCCGGAATCCGACGAGCGAGAGCGCCCAGAGTGCGAGCGCCCACGCGAACACGGCGAACCACCGCGTCATCGGCGTGCGATGATTGTTCCAAAACACCAGCCATCCCAGCACGATATTCATCATCGCGACGGTGAGCAAAATCAAATCTTGAATGGCCATAATTCCAAAAGAAAAAACGCCCGAGACACTTGTATCGTATCATCGGGCGTGTGTGCGCGACAAAGAATTATTATCTGTTAGACACTCTGTTAGACACTCGGTGTCTAACAGAGCTAGGTGTCAAACAGTGCTGCGATTCCGGCTCTTAAAATTTACGTTGGGGGCATGAAGATCGCGCCGCCTTCCATCATGCCGGCGCCCACGAACGCAAAGATAACCGGACCATTCGGCATCCGCTCGTTTTCGATATCGTCATGGAGCAGGAGCAGGGTGGACGCGCTCACCGTGTTCCCGAATGACCCCACATTGCTCGGCGCGCGATCAAGCGAAATTTGATGCTCTTTGGCAAAGTTTTCGATCAGGCGAAGATTTGCTTGATGCAGATACCATCGTCCGATGTCGCTCGTTGACAGTTTTGCGCGAAATAGAAGTTTCGAACGAACCCGCCCCATTGCCGGACCGAATTGCACCCGAACATCCCCGCCATCCATGAGATACACGTGATCATCGATCGTCAGCGCGCTTGTCGGCCGTTCCGCGCCGCCGCCGAGATGGGTCACCAGCGGATGATCGCCGTCCGATGCCTCGTACGGTGCAATGGGCGCCAAAAAATGCCGTTCTTCGCCCGGCCCCAAAACCGTCGCACTGGCGCCGTCTGCAAAAACCACGGGCGACAGCCACGCATGATCAACCCGCATGTAGAGACCACGATCCAAAAATGAGCTGACGTCGTTTACCGCAACGATCAGCACCGTAAACGATTCCCCGAAACGGAACGCATGCGATTGCACATCTAAAAAAACCGGCGCGAGTGCCGCACATCCGCCATCATATTGGCGAACGAGCGCATCGAGCCGCATGCCCAGTTGCCGCTTCAACTCAACGGCGGTTGCCATAAAATGCGGCTGATGCGGCGTACACGTCGCAAGATACAAACCGTCGATCTGCTGCGGCCGTATGCCGGCATTCCGAATCGCTTCGCGCGCGGCATCAAGGGCGAAGTGCAAGACGTGTTCATCCGCTACCGCTTTTGTGCCGCGTACGCAATCGAAATTCAAGCTCCGGCTGCGGATACCGATATGCCGTATCAACCAATCGGAATTTTTTTTGGGATATTTCTCCGTAATGCCCAGGTATCCGAGAATGGCGTCATTGGTTACGATTTGGCGCACGTGACGGCCGGTTCCCAAGATCGAAAGCGGATTCATCGGGTCTCCTTTTTGAACGGATCGAATTGCAAAAGAACTGCGGAATGATTGCGTCTAAGATAGCACGATTTTTGTTCGTTGTCAATTCGTCAGCTGGTGAAATAGAATTTTCTACCGGATCAAACCACTGCAGTATATTGTAGTGGTTTGGTAGAAAAATTTTTCCGCTTATCCCTAAACCACTTCTTCTTGGTAGCATTGCTCGCAATAAACGATCTCGGGGCGCTCGGGCGCATAGGTGGTCTCGAACTCATTCGGGCAGGGCACATCGGCATGAAAATGCGTGCTTTGATTTTGATAGATGCCGTTCGAGGAGTGCGTGCCCGCGCATTGGCACGCTCGATGCCACAGGCGATACGGATTTTGATGCGCCAATCGCCGATAATGACGGCAATTCGGGCATAAGTCCGGTAACGGAAGATTCATTTTCCGGTAAAACGCAAGCTCCATCGGAATAATGCGGAACGCGTTTGTGCATTGGTCGTTGCAGGTTCCCCGATGCGCACAGCCAAGGGTTTCTTTTAGGATGGAATCCGGGACCCAGCGTATTGCGTCCGGTATCGTTTCCGGCCGAATGGTAATGGCATGCGTCTTTTCCGCCGGGTCGCGCCAGCGAAACCCTTTCCGGCGCGCCTCATCCGCCGTCAGCGGAAAATATTCCTGCGCGGCTGATTCGTTGTAGGCAAAGGTCGAAAAATCCGGCGGGAAAAATTCGCCGTACCGGAATATCCGCCCTTGCGCATCCGTGTATGGATGCTCATTCATCTGTTGGACAATCTTTCCGACAAGCTCGTCATACTGTTCTTGTGTGTATTGCCGGTTCAAAATGCAGTATTTCTGGCTACGCAACCCGACACACCCGAAGAGATCCGACGATCCGTGGCAATTGAAACAATACCGGACATGGTGCGACCCATGCACAAAGAGAGTGAACGCCATATTCCCCGCATTCACGCCGGAATCCGCGCCCTCGTACAAAAGTTCGGCGCCGGCGCCGTATCCATATCCGTCATAGCCATCTTTCAAATCGTTTGCATTGACTACGAACGCGCAATCTTCGAGATTTCCGTACACGTTGAAACAAAACCGGCAATTTTTGGAATTGACGATATTGTCCCCTGTTACCGATTGGCTATTGACAACATGCGCGAATCGCCGCGGGAACCGCAAGGAAAACTCTTCGACCTTCCTCCGTAATTCGGCAAGCGCGGCGCGGCTCCCGATATTCATTTGCGCTAGCGTTTTTTCGTAATCCTCCTTCGTATACGGCTTGTTGAAAATGTGATACTGCTTATTCCGCAAATTCACGCACCCGAAACTGTCGCTTACATTCCGGCAATCCTCCAAAAAATAAGAATTGAAGCAGTTCTCGCTCCGCACGCTAAAAAAGAGTTTTTGCGCTTCATTGCACGAAATATCCTCATAGCATTGCTCCATCTTGCTTCCGGCGGTCACATCAAAAGAATCTTTCGTGTTCGCAAGGCGCGCGCAATAGGCGGAGTCCTCGATGACCGAGGCACCGAAAACGAGATAGCTGTTTTTGCTATCGTGCGTATGATTCGTGTACGGTGAGTCAACGCAATTTTCCGTAAAAACCGCGGGAACCGGGACTTCCTCCCACAATTGCCTCAATTGCTCAAGAAACGGCTTTGAAAAGTCGATCTCCTGACCGTATCGAAACGGGTCCCATTTATCGGATTTGTAGCACAACGGACAATACACATTGCGCTTTGCGTCCGGAGCAAAAACGGAAACGACGTCTTTTTTACATGAGCCGCATGTGCGCTTATAAAATGCGCGCTCATTGCGGAGCGAAAATCGCCGCACCATCCGGCACTCCGGACACCACGTCGGCGGCGGGACATTCATTTTCTTGTAAAATTCAAAATCCTCCGGTTCTATCCGAAAATCGGTCTTGCAATTTTGGCACTTCTGCATGGTCCGCCCAGTAGGACTCGAACCTACAACCAACCGCTTAAGAGGCGGCTGCTCTACCAAGTTGAGCTATGGGCGGGTGCTCACGATTGTACATGCAAACGAAAATTTGAGAATATGACTGTTCTGGGCAGGTGGCGAAATGGCAGACGCGCTAGGCTTAGGACCTAGTCCCGCAAGGGG